>CAYOTM010000004.1:0-57211 GCA_964406935.1 uncultured Gammaproteobacteria bacterium | reverse complement strand
CAAACTAATCTCCATTTATGGGAGATGCTTAAATTATGGAATGATTATAAAGATATCCAGTCGGAAAATATTAGTAATCACGTATTTGACGATGGTCCAGGCGGCTTTTTAGTCGCTTCTCGAGGAGAAAATGGCGCTTATATTTTAATCCCCCGGTCAGGTAATTTTCAACAAATCAAAGCCTATGTCGCTAATATTTTTGGTGAAGATGACACTTCAGAAAAATTAATTACTTATCAAGAAGAAGGTACGGCTAAATCACTATCTAGAGTTACGGTAATCAATGGAACTTTAATTGGCGGCTTAGCAGCCAACACAGCTGATAATTTAAAGCGGGCTGGTTTTGATATTTTAGAAGTTGGCAATGCCCCAGTAAGAGATCTGGAAACTTCTCGTTTATATGACCTTACTTATGGGAAAAACTCAGAAGATTTAGAAAAGATTATAACTATTAGCGGAATCGAATTAGCTTATGATGCTCCTGAATGGTTAGATGAATACCGACAAAAAGAGCCATTACCAGATTTTATTTTAGTTTTAGGTTTAGATAATTAAATGAATAAAAATTTTCAACAAAAACTGCCAGTAGTTGTTATCTGTGGACGAGTCAATGTTGGCAAGTCAACTCTCTTTAATCGTTTAACTGAAAACAGCCAAGCGCTGGTTTCTGATATTGAAGGAACTACTCGTGATTGTAATATTGGTGAGGTCTCTTGGAATCGCCGTGACTTTACTGTAGTAGACACAGCCGGCTTATTAACTGCTAAGTCGCTGGAAAAAGATCGGGTGGTTGGCAAAGGGATTGATGATTTGGCTCAAAAACAGGCCTTAGATTATTTAAAGATGGCACACATAGTTATTCTTTTAGTTGATGCTAAAACTGGTTTATTACCAGAAGACAAGGAGCTAGCTAAAGCCATAAATCGTCGTCTTGATTTAAAAAAGAAAACAAAATTAGTCGTCAATAAAGTTGATGGCCAAAAATTAAGAAGTGAGGGGGCTCAATTTAATAAGCTTGGTTTAAGCGAACCTTTGTTATTATCGGCCCAAACTGGCTCAGGCACGGGCGATCTCTTAGACTTTATTACTCAACAATTAAAACGGCCAACCCCCGAAGAACAAGAAAAACAACTAGATAATAACCAAGACTCCGAAGAAACGGTTAAATTATGTATTATTGGTAAGCCAAATGTTGGTAAATCATCTCTTTTAAATGCCCTTTTGGGTTATGAACGAGTAATTGTTAGTGACCAACCACATACTACCCGCGAGCCACAAGATACCGAAATTATTTATCAAGACCAAAAAATTCGCTTAATTGATACCGCTGGCATCTCGCGTCATGGTCATAAAAGTAAAGGTCTAGAAAAACCAGGAATTGCTAAATCGTTAGGCGCTCTACAAAAATCAGATATTGCTTTATTAGTTTTAGATATTAGTCAAACACTTAGTCACCAAGACTCAAAAATGGTGGAAGAAGTAATCAAGCGACAAAAAAGCTTAATTTTTATCGCCAATAAATGGGATCTAGTAGAAACCCGGGATCGTAAAAAATGGACCCAATATATTTATCAAGCAATGCCTTTCGCTAGTTGGGCACCAATTGTTTTTGTCTCTGCGAAAAATAAAGGTAAAATAAATACCGTTTTAGATACTGCCTTACCAATTGCTCAGGCAAGAAAAACTGTGGTGAGCGATACTCAATTAAAAAAATTCCTAAGCCGAGTAGTAAAAATTCATTTACCTGCTAAAGGTAAGGGCTTAAAAGCACCCCATATTTTTGAAATTAAACAGGCGCGTAGTAATCCGCCAAAATTTCATATTAGAATTGGCTCTAAAGATAATCTACATTTTTCCTATGTACGCTTTCTAGAAAATCGTTTACGTGAACAATTTGATTTTACTGGCACACCGCTAAAAATGGTGGTTACAAAAAATAAACGAGTTCATGGCGTAGCTAATTAAAACCGGAAATACCGGTTTTTATTAAATAAAAAATTAAAAAAAATTTATAGATATTTTATTAGGCACCAGCTATAATATTAATGTTTATTAATTAAATTTATGCCCCAAAGAATTATTATTGCTCTGGGTAATCCCGGAGAACAATACGCTAAAAGTCGTCACAACGCTGCTTGGCTACTACTTAATAAAATCATCCCCGCTAGCGACTGGCAAGTTGATAAAAAATTAAAAGCCTTAACTGTTAGGCATCAAGATATTTTATTTGCTAAGCCACTAACCTACATGAATTTATCAGGCGAAAGCGCAGTCAAAATTCTTAGCTACTTTCAATTACTACCAAAAAAACTAGCCCTTTTCATTAAAAAAGATAGTGACTTAAGTGATGTTTTAACCGTCATTCATGACGACTTAGATCTTAATTTAGGCGACTACAAAATCAGCCTTAATTCTCGGAGCGCTGGTCATAAAGGAGTCCAATCGATTATTGATCGCTTAGGCACTAAAAATTTTAAAAGATTACGTTTAGGCATTAAAACTCCAGATTTAAATACTGTAATTCCGGCAGAAAAATTTGTTCTCCAAAAATTTTCTTCTACCGAACTTGAAACTTTGTTAAATAATTGCCAACCCGCTTTAAAGGAAATTATTTAAAAATTAATTTTTAAAAATAGTGTCTACTAATTTGCTCAGACACCAAGTATTCATTTAAAAATCTTGGCCCAACCAAAGAGGGGCGGTTAGGGCAAGATCGGTGCTGAGCAAATTAGTGGACATAAAATAAAACCGGCAAAAATTTGCCGGTTTTAAAAATTAAATAGGCCCAATTTAATACTTATACTATAAATCAATAGTTCGATCACGATCAGGAGGAAAGTCGTGACTCTAAACCCTTAATCACAATATAAGTATTAAACCAGGCCTACTAAATTAACTGCTTAATTTATCACTAATTAAATTGTATGTCAAGATTGTTAAATTATAATTTAATTAACAATAAAATAAAAAAAGATAATGTAGTAGAAAAATTGGCTTTAGCGGCTGTGGCGAGCTTTAAGTTTTCCGGTAATAAATCTCTCAAAAAATTAAAAAAATTCTTTCCAAGTTGGTCGGCCGTCTTAAAAGCAAAAACCACTGATTTACGGTTGGCCGGCTTAGAAGATAATTACATTACTGAATTTATAAAATTTCAAAAAAATAAAGAGCCGGAAAAAATTCAAGAAGATATTGATAAACAACAACTACAAGTAATTACTCTAGATGATGATAATTATCCAGCAATTTTACAAGAAATTCCGAGCTTACCCTGGGTATTATTTGTTAAAACAAATAATTGGCAGTTTAAATTTCCTGCCCTCACTGTTGTCGGCGCCAGAAAAGCTAGTCATTATGGTTTACAAATTACTAAAAAATTAATCGAAGAAATTAATTTTCCCCTAACTATTATTAGTGGCCTGGCCTTAGGAATTGATCGGGCGGCTCACTTAGCGGCCCTTAATTCACAAAAAAATACAATGGCAATTTTAGGATCAGGCTTAAACCCCAATATAATTTACCCACCAGAAAACCGTTATTTAGCTCAGCAAATTATTGCCGCTGGCGGACAATTAATTTCTGAGTTCCCACCTAATATGCCTCCTTTAAAATATAACTTCCCCCGACGAAATCGTTTATTAGCAGCTTTTAGTCCAGCGACCTTAGTAATTGAAGCTGGAGAAAAGTCTGGCGCTTTAATTACTGCTCACTTCGCTCTAGAATTTAATCGCGAAGTTCTAGCAGTTCCTGGACCAATTTTTAATCAACATTATATCGGCAGCAATCGCTTAATTAAGGAGGGGGCGGCTAGTATTTTAGAAGCGACTGATATTTTAGAAATTCTCAATTTAGAAGACAGAGAAAAAATTGAAATAAGTAATAAATACATCCCACAAAATCAGCCGGAAGCACTAATTATTAACTCCTTAAAAAAGGCTGAAAGTCTTAACCAAGTATTAACGGTTGACGAAATCACTATTAAAACTGGTCTTGACACTTCAGCTGTAAATAGTACACTAAGTATATTAGAAATAAAAAAAGTAGTTCAATCTAATGATAATGGCTTTTTTCTTAATTAAAATTAACTAATATTATTTAGTTATATGAAACTTATTATTGTTGAATCACCAACTAAAGCAAAAACAATTAGCAAATTTTTAGATAAAGGGTTTGTCACTAGCTCTTCTTTCGGTCATATCAGAGATTTGCCAGAAAAAGAAATGGCGGTTGATATTGCCAATAATTTTCAACCTAAATATGTGATTCCCCTAAAGGCTAAGAAGAGAGTTAATGAATTAAAAAAACTCGCCAACAAGGCAGAGCAAATAATTCTCGCCACTGATGAAGACCGTGAAGGAGAAGCGATCGCCTGGCATTTAACTGAAGCCTTAAAACTTGATCCGAAAAAAACTGTCAGAATCGCTTTTCATGAAATCACCAAAGAAGCAATTCTGGAAGCTTTAAGTAAACCAAAACAAATTGATCAACAATTAGTCGATGCTCAACAAGCAAGACGAATTCTTGATAGATTAGTTGGTTATGAACTATCACCTTTTTTATATAAAAAAGTAGCTAAGGGATTATCAGCCGGGCGCGTGCAAAGCGTTGCCGTTCGTTTAGTGGTTGAAAGAGAACGAGAAATTGAAAATTTTCAAAGCCAAGAGTATTGGTCAGTAACGGCTAGTCTAGAAAAAGGTAAGGAAAAAATAAAAGCAGAATTAAATAAAATTAATAAAAAAGCGATTGGGAAATTAAAACTAGAGGCAAAAGTTGCCGATCAAGCGGCCAGCGACCTTAAAGACAACCAGGGAATAATCACTAATATCGAAGAAAAGGTTAATTTGAAAAACCCCCTCCCCCCATTTACTACCTCGACCCTTCAACAAACAGCTAACCGACAATTAGGTTACAGTGCCAAGCAAACCATGATGCTTGCTCAAAAATTATATGAAGAAGGTTTTATTACTTACATGCGAACTGACTCCGTTAGTTTATCGATTAAATTTTTAGAAGAGAGTAAACAATGGCTAAAGAACCAGTTAGGAGAAAAATATACTTTAAGTTCTCCTCGTCAATTTAAAAATAAAAGTAAAAATGCTCAAGAGGCCCATGAGGCAATTCGCCCCACCCAAGCTAAGCAAACCCCCGATAATTTATTAAAAAAACTAGAATCTAAAACTGGACGTTTATATCAATTAATTTGGCAGCGAGCGATTGCTAGCCAAATGCCTGCGGCTAAATTAGCGATGAGCGCCCTTGATTGTGAAGTGGAAAAAAATAAAACGGTCTACGGATTACGAGCAACTGGTCAAAAATTAATTTTTGATGGCTACTTAGCTATTTATCCTGAAAATACCAGTGAACAAATCTTGCCAGCTTGGAAACTAAAAGATACGGTGAATCTCAAGCAAGTTGAAGCTAATCAACACTTTACAAAAGCGCCCGCTCGTTATAGTGATGCTGGCTTAGTTAAAGAGTTAGAGAAGCACGGCATTGGCCGACCCTCAACCTACGCCCCAACCATCGCGACCGTGATTGCTCGTAATTATGTAGAAAGAGATCAGGATAAACGTCTCGCTCCTAGCCCAATCGCTTTAGTAGTTACTGATTTATTAGTAAATCATTTTTCTCATATCATTGATTATCATTTCACTGCCGAGCTAGAAAATAATTTAGACGAAATTGCTGAAGGTAAAAAAAATTGGGTGCCAGTAATTACCGATTTCTACCAACCCTTTCACCAAAATTTAGAAATAAAATATAAAGAGTTGCAAAAAACTGATATTATTCCCGAAGAAAAAAGTGAAGAAAAATGTGATAAATGCGACGCTCCAATGGTAATTAAAACCGGACGTTTTGGAAAATTTCTAGCTTGCAGCGCCTACCCTGACTGTCGAAATATAAAAAAATTAACGAATAGCAATCAAGAAACTGATCCGGAATTAAAAATTTTAGAAGAAAAACACATTGACGAAGTATGCGATAAATGCCAATCAAAAATGACCGTGAAAAAGGGTCGTTTTGGTTATTTTTTAGCTTGCAGCGCCTTCCCTAAATGTAAAAATATTAAAGGGCTTGATGAATCGGCCGATGCAATTGACTGCCCTGTTTGTAAACAAGGAAAAATTGTTAAAAAAGTTAGTCGTCGGGGAGTATTCTATGCTTGTAATCGCTATCCTAAATGTAAGACTGCTTATTCATCAAAGCCAACGGGTAACTTTTGCCCTGATTGTGGTCAAGCAATGATTACAGATAAAGGCCAGGAAGTTTGTTCTAATAAAAGTTGTGAACAATAAACTATCTCTAATAATAAGTCAATTAAAAAAATCAGTCTGATGACTGATTTTTTATATTTAATAATAATTTATTTACGCCTGGCTGTTTTTTTCTTCGATGAGCTTGGTGGCTCATCAGCAAACTCATCCTCATCATTATATTTACTGGCTCGACGACGATCTTTAACTAAATGAGATAATTTTTGAACTAACTCGCCAAACATTAAAATATAAGAGGCACTATTAGAAAGTTTACTTTTTATAAAGTCTAATAAATTCTCCGCTTTAGCTAAAATATTTTCCGCTGTTTTAATTACTCGCAAGCCTCGTCTTAGGGCGGCAATAAAATAATAAATCGTCCAGCAGAGGAAAAAAATTAAAGATGCTAAGGAAATTGCCAGGGTCCAATTAAGAACATCACGTGAAGTTTCTAACATATAATTGAGCCATTAAGAAATTTAAAAATCTCTTAAATGGGCATTAAACTTATCACTTAAATATTTTAATAATTTAACTTGTAAACTATCCGCTTCTTCAGTTAATAAGGTTTTATCAGATGATTGATAGCGAATATGAAAAGCTAAACTTTTTAAATTTTCTCCTAGATTAGGACCAATATAAACATCAAATAAGTCCGCTGAAACAATCAAAGAATCGAAGTTAATGATTGCTTGGTGTAATTCATTATACATTATTTTACTATCAACTACAAACGCCAAGTCTCGTTCGAGGCTAGGATATTTGGCTAAAGCTTGATATTTTCTATCAGGCCAGGATAAATATAAATCTTTCAATTTAGCAAAATTAATTTCGGCTATAACGCTATCAATTTTTAAATTTATTTTAGTAGCAACTTGTTTATCAACTTTAGCTAATAAACCAATATCTTTACCGGCGACCTTAATAATCGCTGCTGACTCGGCCTGGGCCCAAGCAGGTACATTTTCTAAATAAACAAATTCGGTAATATTTTTATTGTTAAAAAGATAAATAAATAAAGCCTCCAAAATCCCTTTTAAATTTTTTAGCTGAGCCTGCTGGCCAGCAATTACTAATCCTAAATTTTTCTCCTGATAGGGGAGTTTTTCTTGATCATTCCCATTTTTATCAAACTGACCACTAAGTGGCAGGAAAATTCGGCCCAACTCAAATAAAGAAAATTCTTTAAAATTAAACTGATTATGGATTATATTATTTAGCAGATTAGGAACTAAGCTTTGTCTGAGTAAATTAAGATTTTCTGATATAGGATTAGCTAATTTTAAGTGATTACGAAAATCTAAATTTAATTTTAATAATTGATTTTCGCCAACAAAGGCATAATTATAAACCTCATTCATGGCGGCTGATCTAGCCAGAAAATTTTTAACCTTTCTCTCTAATAAAAGATCGGGGTTGTCGGGCAAGGGAGATATTTTTATTGCTGGTCGATCAGCTTCAAAATTATTATAACCAAATATTCTAGCAATTTCCTCTAAAACGTCTTCTTTAATATTAATGTCTTTAACGGCTCGCCAAGAAGGCGCGGTCACCGAAAATTTTTGTCCACTATTTTCTATCTGAAAGCCTAAACGTTGTAAAATTGCCAATACTTCTTTACGAGGAATATCTCGCCCTAAACTTTTTTTAATCCAACTTAAATCAAAATCAATAATCTTTTTCTCTAATTTGAAATTTACAACATCAGTCGCTTGATTAATAAATTCGGCTGATGGACATAAGGTTTTTATAATCGTTGCTAGACGATTCATAGCCACTGGTGCTAATTCGGGATCAAGCGATTTTTCAAAGCGCATTGAAGCTTCTGTCCGTAAATTAAGAAAATTAGTAGTTTTTCTAATAGAAACTGGATCAAAGGTAGCTGATTCTAAAATAATTTCTTGAGTATTTTCTTTAATTCCGCTATTAACCCCTCCCATTATTCCAGCAACAGCCAAGGGCTCTTTATCAGAGGCAATTAATAACACCTGATCACTTAGTAGTCTTTCTTTGCCATCAATGGTTTCTATGCTTTCGTCTATTTTAGCTCGACGAATTACTAAGCGCTCAATACCATCGGCAGAAAACGCATGCAACGGCTGGCCAGACTCTAACATCACATAGTTTGTGGCATCAACAATATTATTAATTGGCCTGACACCTGCCGCTAATAATTTATTTTTTAACCAACTAGGAGATTCTTCAATTTTAATATTTTTTACTCGCCAAGCTAAATAACGTCGACACAAATCTTTGGCTTCAACTTTAACTTCTAGTGCTTCTCCAGCCGAGTGATTTATTTCTTTAATAAATTCTTGATAATCGGCTAATGGTTTATTTAAAATTGCACTCACCTCGCGAGCTAAACCATAGTGACCCCAAAGATCTCCCCGATTAGATAAAGATTTATTATCAATTTCTAAAACAGCATCATTTAATTCTAAGTAGATCGCAAAATTTTGTCCTTTTTTAGCTTTTTTATCTAACACTAAAATACCCTCATGATCCGGTCCTAAGCCCAGTTCATCTTCAGCACAAATCATGCCAGTTGATTTTTCTCCCCGAATAACTGTTTCTTTTAATTCCAGACCATTGGGTAAAATCGCTCCCGGTAAAGCCACGGCAACTTTTTGATTAGCAGCGACGTTAGGCGCTCCGCAAACAACTCGAATTTTTTCCTTACCTAAATCAACGTCTACTAATTTTAAGCGATCAGCTCCTGGATGAGGCAAAACTGCTAACACCTGTCCAACAATAACCTTAGAAAATGCCCCTTGTTGCTGAACAACTGATTCCACTTCAACAGTATGAAGGGTTAATAAAGAGGCTAGTTGTTCAACTGTTAAACTTTTTGGCAATTTAACAAATTCTTTGAGCCAATTAAAAGATATGTTCATAAATTTAAAATTGTTTTAAAAAACGTAAATCACCACCATGAAATAAGCGAACATCATTAATCCCATATTTTAACATGACTAAACGATCTAAGCCAAAGCCAAAAGCAAAGCCGGAGTAAATCTCCGGATCAAGCCCACCAGCTCGCAAAACATTAGGATGAATTAAGCCACAACCTAAAATTTCTAACCAACCAGATTGTTTACAAACTCGACAGCCCTTACCAGCACATAAAAAACAAGAAAACTCACCATTTAAGCCTGGTTCAACAAAGGGAAAATATTTAGGGCGCATTCTTAATTTAGTGTCTGGTCCATATAAATATTTACCTACCTCCTCTAAAATAGCTCTGAGGTGACTAAAATTAATATTATGATCAATCATTAAGCCTTCTAATTGATAAAAAGTATGCTCATGGCGAGCATCCGTGGCTTCACAGCGAAAACATCGGCCAGGGATAATTGCTCGCAGAGGAGGTCCCAGCTTTCTCATCGCTCTTACTTGAGTATTAGAGGTTTGAGTTCGCATTAATAAATCTAACTGACCATCTTCATTTTTCTGATCAAGATAAAAAGTATCTTGCATATCACGAGCAGGATGATGAGGAGCGACATTTAAAGCTTCAAAATTATAAAAATCACTTTCTAGCTCGGGGCCATCAAGCGACATAAACCCAAGGGAGGCAAAAAAATCTTCTAACTCTTGTTTGATAATAGTGATTGGATGTAAGTGGCCAATAGCGAGGGTATCTCCGGGTAGAGTGGGATCAGTTGGCTCTTGAATATCAGGGTTATTTAATTTTTGTTTAGCCTCTAAAAAGGCTTTTTGCAAATCCTGTTTAATATTATTGGCTAAAGACCCAATTTCCTGTCTTAACTTTTCATCTAAATCTTTTAAACCACGTAAAACTGAGCTGAGTTCTCCTTTCCGGGATAAATATTTGAGCTCAATTTCTCGCAAAGCTTCTTCGGTTTTAATTTCATTAATTGCCCGCAAAAACTCGGCCCGCAAATTGTTTAATTTATTTTTCATAATCTTGAGATGGACGACGTCCATTATTAAGGCTGGAAAAAATAATTTCTAAAATAGAAAAAACGATTATTAATAGAATTAGATTTAACCAATTAATTAAATCTTGAGATAGTAAAAAAAGAAGAGAAATTAAAAATAGAGCAAATAAAAATGATTGTCGAAAAGCAATTTTAACGGCATAAAAAGCTAACTTACGACGAAGTAGACCAAATCTAATTACAAAACCAATTAAGGCGGTGGTGCCTACTAAGGCTAAGAATAAAGATAAATAAAACAAAATAAAGCCAACTACGTTAGTACTATTAGGATTAATTAAATTAATAACAAAAATAAAAACCCCCCAACAAAAAGCCGTAATAACTGACATGAAAATTAAATAATTTTTTAAAGTCATAAAATTAGGATAAATCTTTAAGTTTAAGCGCCAAGCGCTCAAGCTCAGCTTGCCAATCTAATAATTTTTTCTTTTCCGCTTCTACGACGGGCTGAGGGGCTCGTTTCACAAACTCTTGATTATTAAGCTTGTTTTTAATCCCTAAAAGTAGCTTATTAATTTTTTCTTGCTCCTTAGTTAGGCGCTCTTTTTCTTTATCAAGATCAATTAATCCTGATAAATAAATATCTAAACCAGAGGTCGTAGCAAAAATTGCTTCGCCTGGTGCCTTCCCCGTAGAAATAATTTTTAAATTTTGTAAACCAGTTTTTAAACCACTAATTACGGTGACTTGTTTTTGCAATAAAGATGCTTGTTCGCCGGCAATAATCAAAGCATCGATTTTTTTAGCCGGTTCAACCTGATGAGAACTGCGAGCATCTCTAATTGTAATAATTAAATCCTTAACTAAAGAGAACTGATTAATTGCCTGAGGAATGTTTAAATTTTTCTCTATTTTTTTTAGCTCTTCTTCACTGGGCCAGGGTGCAATCATTAATAAATCAGTTTGCCATGATTGCCAAATTGCTTCGGTAACAAAAGGAATGAAGGGGTGCCATAAACGTAATAACCCTTTAAGTAAATATTGAAGGATAGCTTCTTTATTTTTTTCTATTTTAGCTATTTCTAAATACCAATCCGCTAAATCATGCCAAGTAAAATCTAAAAGCTCATCAGCCGCTAAGGAAAATTCATAATTAGTCAACCGTTTATTAGTATTATTAGTAACTTCAATAAATCGTTGTAAAATCCAGTTATCAGCTAAGCTTTGAGGGTGGGGAATCTGCTCACTAATTTGTTGGTTATCTGATAAAGAAATAATGAAACGAGAAATATTCCATAATTTATTAATAAAATTTCGTTTCGCTTGAATTTTTTCGGGGTTATAGCGACTATCATTGCCAGGTGTTGAGCCAGTCAAAACGGCCAACCGCACTGCATCGGCGCCATACTCAGCAACTAATTCTAAGGGATCAACTCCATTGCCTTTTGATTTGGACATTTTTTTTCCTTGAACATCTAAAATCATGCCATGCAAATAAACCTGATTAAAAGGAATTTCTCCAAGAGCAAACAAAGACATCATAATCATTCGGGATACCCAAAGAGTTAAAATCTCATAACCAGTTTCCAACACTTGGGTTGGGTGAAATTTAGCTAAATCTCCAGATTTTTTATTTGCTTGGTAATTATCTGGCCAACCTAGGATCGAAAAAGTCCACATGCCCGAGGAAAACCAAGTATCTAAAGTGTCTGAATCGGCTTGCCAGCCCTCACCAGTTGGAGCCTCTCGCCCAACATAAATTTCATCGTTACGATACCAAGCAGGAATTTGGTGGCCAAACCAAATTTGTCTGGAAATACACCAATCATGTAAATTTTCCATCCAATCTAAATAACGCTGTTTAAAACGTTGCGGAATAAACTGAATTTCTTCTGTCTGCCCCTTGTCTAAAGCCACTTGTTTTAAACTTTTCCCTCCTAATTTATCTAGAGGTTGGTCAACTGAAATAAACCACTGTTTCGAAGGTAAGGGCTCAATCGCAGTTGCACAACGATAACAAACTGATAAATTATTAGTGATTTCTTCTTCTTTAACTAAAAGCTTAGCAGCTTGTAAGTTGGCAATAATTTTTTTTCGGGCGGCTAATGTTGATAATCCAGAATAATCACCAAATCCAGGATGAATATGAGCTGTTTCATCAATTACTTTAATAACTGGCAAATTATTTTTTTCAGCTATTTGCCAATCAATTAACGAATGAGCCGGAGTCACTCCTAAAGCGCCAGTGCCAAATTGCCAGTCAACTGAATAATCAGCAATTACTGTTAAATTTAAATCCTGACCAACAAAATTAATATGATAATTTTTATTAAGGTATGATTGATAACGACTATCTTTAGGATTAACGGCAATCGCTGTATCGCCCAGCTTAGTTTCTGGTCGAGTAGTTGAAATCGCAATTGGTAAGTCGGGATGATATAAGAAAGTATAAAGTTTAGTTGTCTGTTCTTGATGTTCAACCTCATCATCAGCTAAGGTAGATTGGCACCGAGGACACCAATTAACAATTCTCTCTCCTCGATAAATTACTCCCGCCTGATACATTTCAATAAATAAATGTCTAACCGCCCGTTGACGAGCATCATCTAGAGTAAAAGCAAGACGCGACCAATCCAGGGAGGCGCCCATTTTTTTAATTTGATTTAAAATTACCGCCTGAGTTTCGGCAACAAAAGTATTTACTTCTTGTAAAAATTTAGGTCGACCTAATTGATGACGAGTTTGACCAGTAGCTTGAAGAATTTTCTTTTCAACTACATTTTGAGTAGCAATCGCTGCGTGATCAGTCCCCGGCACCCACAAAGCCCGTTCCCCTAGTTGACGATGCCAACGAATTAGTAGATCTTCAATCGCCAACATTACTACGTGGCCTAAATGTAATTTATCAGTAATATTGGGTGGTGGCAAAATTATAGTATAGCTTGGGGCGCTAGAGTCACATAGCAAATTATCTGGATTAAAATAACCAGATTTTTCCCATAATTGATAAATTTTGTCTTCAAATTTTTCCGGATTGTAGGCCTTGTCCATAATAATTGATATATTCTTTAATTTATCAGAAAGCAAGCAATCAGTCAATTTTAAATTAAGAAAAAAATCGCTAAAAATAAATTAAATTATAATAACAATTAGGCCCTAAATAAGCCCAAAAAGACACCCTTGACTCAAGAGAAAAATAATTATATATTATAAGGTTGGTCTTATTTTATACCCTGTTTGTTAAAGCAAAAATATAAATAATTATTGATTTAAGCTGAAAATAACTAATTAAATTTATCAGCTTAATTTATTATAGAAGAAATGTTAAATCTTGAGGAACAAATTTTTAAACAAATTGCCGACTCACAAAACCCTTTAATCGTTTTGCCCGCGGAACGCAGTGGCGGATCATTAGCAACGGGCTTAGCTTTTTATTTATTTTTAAAAAAATTAAATAAAAAAATAAAAATTGTTGCTGACAGCGGCTTAACTCCTAACTTTGGGCGTCAATGGTCTTTTTTGCCAGCCTATAACGAAATCGGAGAGGAGCTAAAAAATTTAAGAAAATTTGTCATTTCGGTTGATATTAGTCAGTCGAAAGTTAGTCAAATTAAATACACAATTGAAAAAAATAAACTAAACTTTATTGTTTCTCCGGAAAGCGGCTGGCTCAACCCTCAGGATGTTAGCTCTTTTCCTAGCGAATTTAAATATGATTTAATTATTGTCTTAGGGGCGATTGATTTAGAGGCCTTGGGAAAAATTTATGATAATAATATTGAATTTTTTTATAAAACAACCATTATTAATATTGACCACCACCCTGGCAATGAAGAATTTGGTCAAATAAATTTTATTGATCTCAATGTCGTTTCGACTGCTGAAATTATTTATTATTTATGCAAAAACTATCAAACAGAATTAATTGATGAAGACATAGCCACTTGTTTGCTGGCCGGAATTATTGCTGATAGTAAAAACTTTAAAACTAATAACTTAACCCCCCGAACCTTATTAGCTACCTCACAATTAATTGATCTTAATGGTCGACGGGAAGAAATTGTTAATCATTTATACCGTTCTCGTTCCTTTGAGGCCTTAAAATTATGGGGGAAACTATTAAATAATTTAAAAACTGAATCAGCCGGAAAGTTAGTTTGGTCAAAATTAAGCCCAGAAGACTTCCAAACTACTAATAGCAGCGAGACGGAGTTAGCAGAAATTATTGATGAATTAATTCTTAACTTAAATGAAACTTTTTTATTAACAATTGTTTATCAAATAGACCCTAAGGGGCCTAAACAATTAATAATTCACGCCTTAAAAAATATTAATGCCTTAAAAATAGGTGAGCCCTGGCAGGCAAGGGGTAATAGTAAGCGAAGTCTGGCAATTTTAGACATCAAAAATCCCGATCACCGAACTGATAATATTATCGACAAGCTAAATAAACAGCTTGCGAAAATATTAAGCTAAGGTATAATATCCTTAGATTTATTAAATCTCTCAACAATAAATAAGCGCCTATAGCTCAGGTGGTTAGAGCACTGCTCTTATAAAGCAGGGGTCGATGGTTCAAGTCCATCTAGGCGCACTTTATTATATAATTATTAATAATTTTCTTAATAAATTATTGAATAATTATCTCATAAGTTATACAATGAGAGTATTGGGCTCGTAGCTCAGCTGGTTAGAGCGCTACGTTGACATCGTAGAGGTCGCCCGTTCGAGTCGGGCCGAGCCCACAATTTTTATATTTATTTTATGCTTAAATTATTTGTCGAAAAAAAATCAAGCTCCGCTGAACCAACTGAACAAGATTTAGAAGGCTTAAATAATTGGATCAGCGATGATCAGGCGACTGAAGGGCAACTAGCAGTTGATGTTTATCAAACGGAACAAAAAATCTTTGTTCAATCAACAATTGCCGGCGTTAAACCAGAAAATTTACAAATCTCTCTGCATCATGACTTGCTAACTATTAAAGGTAGGCGAGAACCTAAAGACAATATTGATAATAGTCAGTATTTGTATCGAGAATGCTATTGGGGTTCATTTTCACGATCAATTATTCTCCCCTCAGAAGTGGATAATAAAAAAATAGAAGCCGTTTTAGAAAACGGCGTCCTGACAATTTCTTTAATTAAGGTAAGTCCCAGTCCGATAAAAATACAGGTAAAAGAGTAGTTTAAAAATTTATTATGGAAATTGAATTAAAAATTAAAGATAGGCAAAATGATAAAATTATTCTAGAAGATAGCGATAATAATTTAATCTACTGGCCTAATAATAAATTCCCAGCTAATTTAGAAGTTGGCAGCTTAATCAAGTTTTACATTGGACAAATTGACCCCAAAGATATTCTTAATGAATTATTAGATGTTTCTTTAAATAAACAACAAGAAAATTAATTTATGAAAAATAAATTTATAAACAACCCAGCCATTGCTATTGTAATGGTTTTTTTATCAATTATTATATTACTAGGATTTATTGGTTTTTTGGGCTGGAAACAATCTAGTCGCCTAAGTGAAGGTGCTTATTTAGGAATTTGGAATTTTAGTGGTTTAAGTGTGGCAGCCGCTGAAGTTAAACTTAATAATATTATTAATAATATTGAAGAACAGGGTGTAAATTTTACTTACAATAATCAAGAAATTAATATTCCTGCTAAAGTGGTTGCCTTTGACCCAGAATTATCTTACGAAATATTTGCTTTTGACCAAGAAAAAAATTTAGAAATTTTATTAAATAATTATGGTCGCTATTCATGGTTAAAATTATTTACTTGGCCAATAACTAAAAAATCAAAAAGCCAAGCGGCCGCTTTTCGCTTTAATGAGGAGCGTTTTAAACAATTTTTGAAAAATACTCTTAACGATTTAGAGAAACCAGCCAGCAATGCTTATTTTTCTTTTAATGATGACCAAAAATTAATAATTATTTCTGAGGAAACTGGCCTAAAAATAGACTATGAAGCAAACGGACAATTAGTTAAAAAAACTTTGGCCTCTTTAAATAATCAACCTTGGGAGTTAATTATTCAAGAAGTTGAGCCTCTTGTCCTACAACAAGATTTATTGCCAATAATTAATGAGGCTGGTGATTTAATAGCCGAAAAGGATTTTAAATTAGTTTATAAAGATAATAGTTGGTCAATTAGCAATCAAGAAATCATTACTTGGCTAGGGGTTAGTCAAAATAATCCTAAAAAAGTTATCCTTGACGCAGACAAAGTAAAAACTTATTTGGAATCAACTTTAGCGCCAGAAATTGATCGCCCAGCAGCCGCTCCAAGTTTTACTATTGAAAATGATAAAATTGAAAATTGGCAACCCGGAAAAAGTGGTCGCGAATTATTAATTGAAGATAGTTTAGAAAATATTCTTAATACCCTGCTAGATACGCAAACCGCTGAACTATTAGTCAAAGAAGATATGGGTGAAGAGGCGGCTGGCTTAGCTCAAGAAATTAGAGAAATTGTTGGCACGGGTCAATCTAATTTTGCTGGCTCACCAGCTAATAGACGCCATAATATTAAAGTAGGTGCGGAAACTTTTCATGGTCTGCTAATTGCTCCCCAAGAAGAGTTCTCGGTTGTCGAAAATTTAGGAGAAATTAATGCTGCTAGTGGCTACTTACCAGAATTAGTTATCAAAGATAATCGAACCATACCAGAGTATGGTGGCGGCTTATGCCAAGTCTCAACTACCCTATTTAGAGCAGCTTTAGCTAGTGGTTTGCCAATTACTGCTCGCCAAAACCATTCTTATCGAGTATCTTATTATGAACCGGCCGGCACAGATGCCACTATTTATAACCCTTCACCAGATTTAAAATTTGTTAATGATAGCGACTATCATATTTTAATTCAAGCAAGAATTGAAA
This sequence comes from uncultured Gammaproteobacteria bacterium, assembly GCA_964406935.1. GTDB lineage: Bacteria > Patescibacteriota > Patescibacteriia > Patescibacteriales > UBA12465 > PWHG01. The sequence continues at coordinate 40,167 of CAYOTM010000004.1, read as the reverse complement.
ATAATGATTTATATTTTGATTTTTGGAGCACCAATGATGGCCGTCAAGTAGAAATTACTGATCCGATCATTTATAATATTGTTTCCCCGCCACCAACCAAAATAATTATGACCACTGAGCTTGCTCCCGGAGTCAAGAAATGCACAGAAAGAGCTCATAATGGAGCGAGTGCTTACTTTGATTATTCAGTTAACTATCCCGACGGAGAGGAGCCAGTGGTTAATCGTTTTAATTCTTATTATGTCCCCTGGCAAGAAGTTTGTTTAATGGGGGCTACTCCTGAACCAGATGGCGAGGAAGAAACTAGTGAGGAGTCTTTAATAGAACTAGAAGAAACTACTCCGGAGTCAGAATAATCATAAAATGAAACAATAAAAATCAAAATAAATATTTAAATAAAAAGAAAAGCCTCGTTTAAAAAACGAAGCTTTTTTGCTTTCCTTGAAAGATCAACTGAAACGGGTAGGCAAGAAAATTTCTTCTAGGAATTCCTGAGCCCACTAATTATCACTAAATTATTAATGATAACTAGCAGGCCCTCAAAACCCTAGAAAGAAAATCCCCATGCTTGTCGTGCCTGACCCGTTACAACTGACCTTTTTTTATTTTTCAATTTTAAATATCTCTTCTCTATTGGACCTCTTATGATATCACACATATAGTTCTTTGTCAATATACTTTTCCACATTTTAGTAACAATCAATTAATCATAAATATTTGCTTATTTTTAGCAAAAAAATGAAGATCACCAGCAATATCGGTGCGCCATAGAGTGACTAATAATTTTTCGGCGTTATTAAAAATATTATGACCAGGATGATTATAGCGATTGCCCTGACCAACAGAAATAATAATAATTTTAGGGTTAACGGCTAATAAAAATTCTAAACTGTTACTAGTGTTGGATCCATGATGAGCAGCTTTAAAAATATCAGCTCTTAAAAAGTCTAATGGCGCTTGCGATAATAAAGATTTTTCAGCTACCTGCTCAACATCACCAGTAAATAAACTTTGCAAATCGCCACAATCAATTTTGACACTAAAAGAAGCATTATTAGGAGATACTAAGGGAGAAATAAAATTATCAAGCAAAGGAGATGCTAAAACTCCAAAGCGACAGTTAGGCTCGAGCTCAAACCACCTAATCTGGTGATCTAAATTCACTAATTGACTAGAATTATTTTTTAATTCGGCCAACCAATATTTTACATCTATAGCCGTTGACCAATAGGGAGCAATAATATTTTTTACATGATAATAGTCAATTAAAGAAATTAAACCGCTAGAATGATCGGCGTGTTCATGGGAAAGAATAGCCCAATCAATTTGCTTAATGTACCAAGGAAGAACCAAGTCTAGCTTTTCTAATAATAAACGATCGGGGCCACCATCAATTAACAAAGTTTTTCCTTGAGGAGAAATGAATAAAGCGGCATCCCCTTGGCCAACTGAAAAAAAAATTAATTGAGGGTCATTAATACTATTTTCACCTAAAAAAGAAAAAACAGGAAAAAACAAATAAACAAAAAAGGTAATTAATAATAGTTGTTTCATATATTTAGTTTAATTATAGAATAGCTTTTCTAAAAAAAGACTAAAGATAAAAAATAATTCTGACTTTTGTCTAAAACAAAAATCGCCTCGCTAAAACGAAACGATTTTTGCATAATTTTCAAATCAATAAAAATTGCTGTATTCAGTAACTAGCAATTATTTTTTCTTTTTTGCTGGTTTCTTTTTTGCAACTTTCTTAACAACCTTTTTTACGGGTTTCTTTTTTGCAACTTTCTTAACAGCTTTTTTAACTTTTTTTACAGTTTTTTTAGCAACCTTTTTTACAGGTTTCTTTTTTGTTTTAGTAGCCATAATATTCACCCCCTTTCCAAAAAAATGAATTAATATTTATAAAATATTGTTCTCTTATAATTTTACCTCTTTTTTAAAAAGATAGCAATAGTTTTTTATAAAAATCACTAATTATTTTTTTAAAAATAAAAATTAAAAAATAATAATAAAAAATATTTTTAAAATTTAAATTTTATTTTAAATTCTCAGTAAAAAAATCTAACAAATCACCAATTTTTACTCTTGTTTGTTTCATTAAGTCACGATCTCTGATGGTCACCGTATCATCCTCTAAACTAGTAAAGTCAATCGTTAAACAAAAGGGCGTACCAATTTCATCTTGACGACGATATCGCTTACCAATATTTCCATTATCATCAAACTCACAAATATATTTAGTTTGTAACTGCTGATAAACAGCCTTAGCCTTAGTTATTAAATCGGGCTTATTTTTTAATAGAGGAAAAACAGCAATTTTAACAGGGGCTAAATTGGTGGGTAATTTTAAGACAACTCGATTATCTTCAGCTAGCGGCTCCTCTTGATAGGCTGCCGTTAAGGTGGCTAAAATTGCCCGATCTAATCCAAAGGTAGGCTCAATTACCTGAGGAATAAATCTTCGCTTAGTTTTTTCCTCAAAAAATTCTATTTTTTTACCGCTCGCTTTAGCATGAGACTTTAAATCAAAATCAGACCGATGAGCTAAACCAAATAATTCTTTAAAACCAAAGGGGAAATTAAATTCTAAATCAACTGTTTTTTGAGAATAATGAGATAATTTTTCTTGCGGATGTTGATAGCGACGTAAATTAGCTGGTTTCACTCCCAGATCATAAGTAAAAGCTTCTTGTTCTTGTAAAAAATGGTCAAAAATCTTTTCCCAGTCAGCTTGAGGATCAAAAAAATATTCAATTTCTAATTGTTCAAATTCGCGAACCCGAAAAATAAAATTACCAGTAATAATTTCGTTACGAAAAGCTTTACCTACTTGAGCAATTCCAAAGGGCAGCTTTGGTCTCATGGTATCAACAATATTATTAAACTCCATGAAAATTGCACCCGCCGTTTCTGGCCTTAAATAAACATCATCATTAATTCCATTCATGTTCGTTTTAAACATTAAGTTCATTGTTCGCGCTTCAGTCCACTGAGATTTTTTACACTCTGGACAATTAATTTGGCCAGTCATTAATAATTTATTAATCGCCTCTAAATCACCCTCTAGATCTTGACCACTAGTGTCAGCGATTAAAACATCCGCTCTAAATCTTTTTTGACAATTTTTACAATCAACTAAAGCATCATTGAAACCGCTAAGGTGCCCGCTAGCTTCCCATAATTTAGGATGAAGTAAAATTGGACCATCAATTTCATAAATATCGTTACGACCACTAACAAAGCGCTGGCGCCATAAATTAATAATATTACGTTTTAAAGCTAAACCATAAGGTCCATAACTATAACTATTAGCAAAGCCGCCATAAATTTCACAGGCGGGAAAAATAAATCCTCGACGTTTACACAAAGACACTATTTTATCCATTAAATTTACTTCATTACTAACTGCCATATATTTATAATTAATTTACATTTTTTCTAAATAATTGATCCCTAATGGCTTAAATCCATTTTTTAACACTTGATTAATGGCTTGCACTAAAGCAAGTCGCGCCTGCCTAGTGGTGGGCGCCGCTTTTAAAATATTAACTGTTTGATAATAATCATTAAATTGCTGACAGAGATCAAATAAATAACGACTCAGGATTGACGGATTATAGCTCAGGGCACTTTGACGAATTTTTTCAGGATATTGAGCTAATAGCAAAGTAAGCTTAATTTCACTATCGAGAGTTAGCGTGGCTGCTGAAAAATTAAAATACAAACGGGAAAAAATATTTAATCCCTTAGTTAAAATACTATTGATTCGTGCTCCTGTGTATTGTAAATAAGCTGCCGTGTAACCATCAAAACGTAAGGCCTCATCAGCGTCAAAAGTAATTATTTTATCTGGTGACACTTTAATCATTTCAAATTTTAAAGCACTAATCGCTAATTTAGTAGTAATGCGCTTAACCATGCTAGGGGACCAGGTAGGGTGACGAGCAATTACTTCTGCCTGAGCTCGATTATAAGCTTGATTAAAAATTTCTTGATAAGTAATAATATTACCACTGCGAGAAGACATCAGACCAGTTTTTAGCTTAACAAAATCATAGGCTAGGTGGGTTAATTTTTGTTGATAACCCATTTTTTCTAAAATTTTAAATAATTGCTTAAAATGCAGTGATTGACGATTATCAATTACATAAATCGATTCTTCAAGATTATAAGACTCAAACTTAACTAAGGACAAAGCTAAATCAGCCACCGGGTATAAAGCCGTACCATCAGAACGAATAATTGGCATTACTCCCAAGTTATCTGATTGTAAATCAGCAATCACTGCTCCTTGGCTAGTAGTTAATATATCTTTAGCTAATAAATCTTTAACGATCAGTAAGCCACGATCAATTAATTGACTTTCATAAAAAATTTTTTCAAATTTTATATTTAAATCTTTATAAACCTGAGAAAAATAATCGATACTCCACTGTCTAGTTTGTCGCCAAAGCTGATACCAATCGCCCTGACGACTCTCAATCGCTTTCATCACATTAGATACTTCTTTTTTAAGTTGTTCATCATCGCCTAGTTTTTTAACTGCCTCGGTATAGCATTTACCTAGTAAAAATCCTTTTGATTCTGAAGAATTGCTATATTGTTCATTGTTTTCCCAACACCAAACTGTTTTAGCAACATGAATGCCAAAATCATTAATAAAAGATACCGGCAAAGAACGTCGCCCTGATAACTTCATCATTTTAACCACTGAATCACCATAACTAATATTACGCAAATGACCAACATGTACCTCTTTATGAGTATTAGCATTAGAGAATTCCACCATCACTACCTGGCCAGACAAGGGATGAGCGCCATATAAACTCTTAAGGGATAGAATATTTTTTAAAATACCAGTAATGTTTTCTTGATTTTTTAAATAAATATTTAAATAAGGCCCAACAGCCTTCGCTTCCTTGATTAAAGATTGCCAATTAATTGCTTGATTTAGTTGTTGAGCCTTTTCCTGAGCTAAAGCAACTGGATTGATTGCCCTGTCTTTAGCTAAATTAAATAAAGGCAAACTAAGATGTCCCAAGCTCAAGTCGGGCGTTTGAGTAAAATCACTGGACTGAGCTCCCAGAAAATCAGCTAAATCATTGACTAACTTATCCCAATAAAACATAAATTGATGATTTGATAAACAAATTTTTCTTATTTTGGTTAAAATGACAATTAAATTTCAAGGTTATTATGATTATAAGCCCAGTAATTATCTTTAACCATCTTTTAGCTTTTAAAGCTTGGTAATAATTTTATAAATATGCTATAATAATAACAAAGAAACTGCTTTTTTTCAATCATTAATAATTATTTTTTATAATTAATAAATTTTATGTATTCTCACAGATTTTTTCTAGGCCAAGCCTGGAATATCACTAAAAAATATCGCTATTTATGGTTTTTTGGTTTATTTGCTGCTCTCTTATACGCTAGTGGCGAATATCAAATTATTAATGTTATCGTCAAACAAAAAAATAGCTTAACTTTTTCTGATGGCTGGTTAGCCACAATTACCAGCATTTTTTCTGCATCTTTTTGGCAAGGGCTGGTAGAATTAGCTGTCCAAAATCCGATTTTCTTTTGGAGTTTTTTATCCTTAGCTATTTTAATTAGTATTTTATTATTACTAGTTCTATATATTTCTATTTCTTCTCAAATCTCCTTAGTTGATCAAATAGCTAAAATAATTAATAACAAAAAAAAGCCAGCCGATACTAATATTGTTAATAATCTAAAGCGTAGTCGCCCTTGGTTTTGGCCAATTTTATGGCTTAATTTAGGAGCTAAGTGTGCAGTATCAATTTTATTTCTTATCTTAAGCTTACCACTTTTATCAATTATAATTAGCAGTGATTTTTTTAGCACAATTATTTTTACTATTTCTTTTTTGATATTTATTCCCGTTGCCCTATTTATTTCTTTTGTAACTAAATATGCAATCGCTAGTCGCATTATTGAAGGCGGCAATTTAATAAAGGCATTGAAACGTGGCTACTTAATGTTTATTAATAATTGGCTAGTAAGTTTTGAGATGGCCTTTGTCTTATTTGTAATTAATTTCTTGGTTGGCTTCTTAACCTTAATTATTGTCTCTATTTTATTTGTCCCAATTTTTATTGTTGGACAATTAATTACTTCGGTTGGCTTGGTCTTTATTAGTTTACTCTTAGTTATTATTTCAATGGCAACAGCTGCTTCTTTATTGGGAGTATTTCAAACATCCGCTTGGACTGGCTTGTTTCTTAGATTAGCGGAAGGTAAAGTGCGCAGCAAGTTGGAAAGAACTTTTGCTAAAAAATAATAACTGGACACAAAATTAGGGGGCAAATGACGACCAAGCGTCTTTTGCCTTTTGTTTTATTAATAAATTTTATTTATATTTATGAGCGATCTTGATTCAATCAATACATTAATTAACCCTGATAAAGAAGATGAAACCGGAGCAACTGTTAAATTTGAAAAGAAACATCAAGAAATAAAACTCAAGGAAGCAGAGAAACAAGTCGCTAATTTAGCCGCTAGTCAAGGGGTGTCTTATATTAATTTAATTGGCTTCCCCTTAAGCCCAGAGGCAGTATCTTTAATCTCAGAAGATGAATCTCGCGAATTAAAAGCGGTGACCTTTTTTTATGATGGTCGTAGTATTAGAATCGGTTGCTTAGACAACAATGATCCCAAGTTAATCAAAAAAATTGAAGATTTAAACAAACAATATCATACTAAAAGTAAACTATATTTAATTTCTGAAAATAGCTTTGAATATGCTTTAGAGTTTTATAAATCAATTCCTGTTCTTAAAAAAATGGATAGTGGAATTGAATTAACCGAAGAAAGTTTGGAAAAATTTAAAAAAGAAATTGATGATTTCAGAAAGTTAAATGATAAAATTAATGATGTCAGTGTCTCAGAAATTGTTATTTTATTACTCGCCGCCGCCCTTAAAGTGGGGGCCAGTGATATTCATATTGAATCAGAATCAAACCAAGTAGTGATTCGTTTTCGAATTGATGGTGTGCTCCAAGAAGCTGCTAGTATCCATCGAGATAAATGGAAAAAAATTATCTCTCGAATGAAAATTTTGGCTAAAGTAAAAATTAATGTTGATGATAAACCTCAGGATGGCCGTTATACAATCTTTTTAAGTGATGGAAAGATTGATGTTCGTTCATCATTTTTACCAACCGCTTTTGGGGAAAGTGTGGTGATGAGATTACTTGATTCAAAAGGAGTAAACTTAGAATTTGAAAATCTAGGCATTAGAAAAGAAAATTTAGATATTTTAACCCAAGAGATTTCTAAACCAAATGGCTTAATTTTAGCCACTGGGCCAACTGGTGCCGGAAAAACTACTACTCTATACGCGATTGTTAAAAAATTAAATAAAGCCGGTACTAAAATCATTACTTTAGAAGATCCAATTGAATACCAATTAGATGGTATTAACCAGAGCCAAGTTGACGAAGGACGTGGTTATACCTTCGCTAGCGGCCTTAAATCTGTCTTGCGCCAAGACCCAAATATTGTCATGGTAGGGGAAATTCGTGATAAAGAAACTGCCGAAACCTCAGTCCAGGCAGCCTTAACTGGACATTTAGTGTTATCAAGTTTACATACTAATGATGCGGCAGGCGTAATTCCTCGATTAGTGGAAATTGGCGTTAAGCCTTACTTCTTAGTGCCGGCTATTAATGGCATTATTGGTCAACGACTAGTTCGTAAGCTCTGCCCTGAATGTAAGCAAGTTCATCAATTAACCGAAGATGAAGAAGAACAGGTTAAGAAAATCTTAGGAGTAATTTCTCCTAAATCTAAGATAGAAATCCCTGCTAGTTTACCAACAATTTATCGTGCCGGTGATGGTTGTCCGCAATGTAGTGGTTTAGGCTATAAAGGAAGAATTGGAATTTATGAAATTTTTACCATGGATGATAATCTCAAGCAGTTAACTATGGATCAAGCACCTGCTTTTAAGATCCTTCAACAAGCAATTGAAAACGGAATGATCACCATGCTTCAAGATGGAGTTTTAAAGGCAATGTCAGGGATTACTTCCCTAGAAGAAGTTTATCGCGTAGTTGGTGATTTTGATTATGTTAATGATTTATACGATATCGTGATTTCACAAACAATTGGTCGAGGGGTAAAAATTAAACCGGAGGAATATGAAAAATCTAAAGAATTAAGTAAAGACCTCACGAAAACAGCTGACAGAGTTAAGGATATATCCCCTCAAGAAATAATCAATCTAGTCTTGAGCTTAGCCGTGGTCAGTGAAGCGGGTGATATTCATATTGAGCCAGCCGATAAAGAAGTTAAAGTTAGGTTTAGAATTGATGGGGTAATGCAAGATGTGGTTAGTATTTCTAAAACAGCTTATATTAGTTTGTTATCAGAGGTTAAATTGCTAGCTGGTTTTGCCACAAACGTTAAAAGAGCCACCTTAGATGGTCGTTTTAGTATCTATTTACCTGATAAAAAAATCGATTGTCGGTTATCAATTATTTCTGGCGGTTATGGTGATACGATTGTTATTCGTTTACTTAGTGGAGCAACTGTTGCCTTAGGAATTGAATCTTTGGGAGTCACTGGCCCAACCAAAAGAATGATGGACCAGGCAGTTAAGCAAACTAAGGGAATTATTATCACCACTGGACCAACTGGCTCAGGTAAAACTACTACTTTGTATGCGGTTTTAAATAAACTTAATCGACCAGACACTAAAATTATTACCGTTGAAGATCCAATCGAATACAATTTACCGGGAGCTATCCAAACTCAGATTGATCTTGATCGCGGCTACACTTTTGCCTCTGCCATGCGTTCTTTATTGCGTCAAAATCCCAACATCATGATGATTGGAGAAATTCGTGATCAAGAAACTGCTAAAATTGCTCTCGAAGCTGCTATGACTGGTCACTTAGTACTCTCAACTATTCATGCCAATAGCGCAGCAGGCGCCATCTCTCGTTTTGTCGGACTAGGAATTGATCGTTCCTCGCTAGCTAATGCCATCGAATTTTCTATTGGCCAAAGATTAGTAAGACGACTCTGCCCTAATTGCAAAAAAATAATGGAAATAGATCCAGAAAATTTAAAAATAGTAGAAAAAATTCTGGCTGGTATTAAAAACCCAGAAATCGTTATTCCGGATAAATTTACTTTTTACCAAGCAGTCGGTTGTGATGTTTGCCATAAAATTGGTTATAAGGGTCGACTAGGTTTATATGAGGGTATTTTAACTAGCCCAGGAATTCAAAAAATTATTCAACAAGATAAAATTACTGATCAAGAAATTGAAGAATTGGCTATGAATGAAGGTATGGTCACTATGGCCCAGGATGGTATTATTAAAGCAATTACTGGTGAAACTAGCTTAGATGAGGTTTTGCGAGTTATTTAAAATAAATAATTATATGATTGACAAACAATTAGCTAACAGTTTAAAGGCTAGTTATAGCCAAAAAGAACAAGAAAGGCGCCAAATAATTCGTCTCTCTAATGAAATTCTGTTTGAATCTAAAAAAAGTATTTTTTCTCTCCAACGAGAAAACCAAGAAATTGCCCAAGCTAAATTAATAATTATGGAAAAATCCTTAAAGGATTTAGAAAAAAAATTTGGAGCTAATCGATTACAACAAGAGGGCGCTTATCAGGCAGCTGTCGAAGAATTCATTGAAGCTTATTCTTTAGAAAAAGTTATTAGTGGCAAAAAAATTAAAAAAATTACTGGTCTCAATATTACCCACGAAAGCTATTTGGGGGGTATTTGCGATTTAATTGGTGAGCTAGTACGCTACGCCACTAATCAAGCGGCTAAAGGTAACTTTGATAAAGTTTTAGAAGTAAAAAAACAAGCGGAAGAAACAATGGCTTGTTTAATAGATTTTGATTTTACTGGATATTTAAGAACCAAGTATGATCAGGCTCGAGGACACTTACGAAAACTTGAACAAATCGCTTACGATCTTCGCATCAGAGCCAATCGGTCCTAGTTTATGATGATTGCTGTTGCCTCCGACTTACATGACAATTTAAATAATTGGCAAAAATTAATCCAAGAACTAGAACAATTAAAAATAACTACTTTATTATTAACTGGCGACTTGGGAAACGAACAAACAATCAAACATATTAATCACAGTTTTTCTGGAAAATTATTCGTTATTCGGGGAAATGCCGATATTTATTCCGAAGAAAAATTAGCAATCAGGAAATCAATTAATTATTTGGGTTTAACCGGAACAATTAAACTGGCCAATTTAAAAATCGGCTTAGCTCATGAACCTTGGCGGGCCAAGGATTTATTAAATAATAACCCTGATTTAGATTTTATTTTTTATGGTCATACTCACAAGCCCTGGATCAACAAGATAAAAAATTGTTATTTAGTTAATTCGGGGAACTTACAAGATAATTATTTAGCCACTTTTGCTTGTTTAGACACTAAAACCAAGCGAGTCAGTTTAAAAAAATTAAAATAATAAACAATCTTCTTATAATTTTATAAAAGCACCCTAAGGGTGCTTTTATAATTCAATGTTTCTTGATAAGACAATAGATAATTGGGCTCTATCACCAGACTTTTTAAAATTTTTAATTTAAAACTTTTTTAAGATAATGACCAGTGTGGCTATTTTTAGTTTGAGCAATTGTTAGGGGTGTGCCAGCGGCTACCAACTGACCACCTTCATCACCACCACCTGGGCCAAGATCAATAATCCAGTCAACTGCTTTAATAACATCTAAATTATGTTCAATAATTAAAACAGTATTCCCCTGATCAACTAATAAGTTAAGAACTTTAAGTAGTCTCTCAATATCAGCAAAGTGTAAGCCAGTAGTTGGTTCGTCTAAAATATATAGGGTTTGGCCAGTTGCCCGCCGAGCCAATTCGGTGGCTAATTTAATTCTTTGGGCTTCTCCGCCAGAAAAAGTGGTCGCCGGTTGGCCTAATTTAATATAAGATAAGCCCACTTCATCCAGGGTCTTTAATTTTTGATATAAGGCATTTTGATCAGTGAAAAAAGACAAGGCCTCAGCTACTGTTAAGTTTAAGATGTCGTAAATATTTTTTCCTTTATATTTAATCGCTAAGATTTTTTCTTGAAAACGCTCGCCACCACAAACATCACAAGTTAAATATACATCGGATAAAAACTGCATTTCTACTTTTATTAAACCATCGCCTGAACATTGCTCGCAGCGACCGCCAGCGACATTAAATGAAAAGTGACCAGGGCCAAAATGTTTCGTTCGCGCCTCAGGTAAGTCAGCAAATAAATCTCTAATATAAGTAAAGGCGCCAGTATAAGTAGCCGGGTTAGAGCGGGGAGTGCGCCCAATTGGTGATTGATCAATATCAATCACTTTATTAATATGCTCCAAACCTTTAATCTCCCGATGCTTACCGGGCTCAGCTTTTGCTCGATAAAAATACCGGCTTAAAGCTTTGGCTAAAATATCAGACATTAGAGTTGATTTACCTGATCCGGATACGCCAGTAATCGCTACTAACTTCCCCAAAGGAATATGAATATCAATGTTTTTTAAATTATGCTCCGTGGCCCCTAAAATTGATAATTGATGATTATTACCTAAACGAAATTTTTCTCGAGTAGGAATTATTAATTTTTTAGACAAATAAGCACCTGTTAAAGATTGAGGACAATTCACAATGTCTGAAGCTTGGCCAGCAAATAAAACTTCACCGCCAAGTTCACCGGCTCCCGGACCAATGTCAACTAAAAAGTCGGCTGCCTGCATCATCGCCTCATCGTGTTCAACCACAATTACCGTATTACCATTATCTCGTAAGTTTTTAAGCAAATTGATTAATTTGTCATTGTCTCTTTGATGTAAACCAATTGATGGCTCATCTAAAACATAAATAACACCACTTAAAGCCGAGCCCACTTGAGAGGCTAATCGAATTCTTTGACCTTCTCCACCGGATAAACTCGTCGCTGAACGATCTAGGCTTAAATAATCTAAGCCCACCATTTTCAAAAAAGAGAGATTTTTAATAATTTCTTGAATAATCGGGCTAATAATTGCTAATTGATTAGGCGTTGATTTAATTAGTTGCCAATTATTCATTGTTTTAATTAAATTAGCAATACTTTCGGTACTAATTTCACTAATATTTTTCCCCTGAAACTTAACCGCTAAAAATTCTGGTCGTAAACGCCTGCCCGAACAAGTAGGACAATCAACTGTTTTCAAGCATTTTTCTATTTCTTGATGAATAAAACTAGATTTAGTTTCTTGATATTTTTGAAGCAAACAAGCAGACAAACCGGACCACTTATCGTCACCTTGTAAAATTAACTCCTTATACTTGGGAGCCAAATCTTTAAGAGCGGCTGACAAAGAAAAACTATGACGATCAGCTAAATATTTAATTTCATTAATTATTGCCAATTGGCCACTCATATTAGTTTTAGCCAATGGCTTAATGGCACCCTGTTCAATATTAAGGTTATCATTCCAAACTAAGCTGGGATTAATTTCTAAAGTATAGCCCAAGCCTAAGCAGTTCTGACAAGCCCCATGACTAGAATTAAAAGAAAAATTTTTGGGTTCTAGGGAGTTAAGAGTAAAGTCACAATTTAAACAAGTAAATAAATATTTTTTAGGATCAGATTTTTTCGATTTATCCGCCGGATTATTGGCGCCGCCATTAACTGGAGTTTTTTTTAATTTTAACTGACAATGAGGACAATAAGGAGTACCGGCGCGAGCAAATAATAAGCGCAAATAATCATAAATTTCCGTAATTGTGCCCACCGTCGAACGAGGGTTGTTGCCAATTGTTCGTTGATCGATAGCAATCGCCGGTGATAAGCCCTCAATCAAATCAACCGCCGGTTTATCCATTAGGCCAACAAATTGGCGAGCATAAGCTGACAACGACTCAACATAGCGACGCTGCCCCTCAGCATAAATAGTATCAAAGGCCAAAGAAGATTTGCCTGACCCTGATAAGCCAGTAATTACTATTAACTTTTCTCGAGGCAAATCTAAATTAATATTTTTTAAATTATTAGTCTTAGCTCCCCTAATCTTAATTAACTCAATAGACATAAGGCTTATTATTATTTAAATTTAATAGCCATTATTATACCTAAAATCTAACAAAAAAACAAGACCAGATAAAAGACCTTGTTAATTATAAATAAAAAAAATTAAAATACAGGATAAAAGATCTGTAAAAAAATGGTCAATAATTGATCCCACCAACCAGGTTTAGCTTTTTTTAAATTTAAAATTTCCGCCTCAGCTTTCCAATCAGTAACGATTTTTGCCAACGAACTAACCATTTTTTTTTGTTTAAAAAATATGCCCGCTTCAACATTAAAGCTAAAGGATAAAAAATCTAAATTTTGGGAACCAACCATTCCCTCTTCCTGATCAATCAACATAATCTTAGCATGGTTCATTTGCGGGGTTAAAAAAAATCTAACTCCAGCGGCCGCTAAACGACAAGCGTTTAAATAATTAATTTTATTTAAAGACTTAACATCAGTGTCGGCCGGAATAATAATATCAACTATAATTCCTCGATTAACAGCCGATATTAAATATCTAATAAGCCAGCGAGGAGGCAAAAAATAAGGAGTAACCAAGTCAATACTCTTCTTGGCGGAGCTAATTTTTTCTCGATAATAATTACTTAACTGATAACGTTTGGAAGTTTGCGCCCAATTATCAATTACCCAAGATTTTAATTTACGAGACAAAATTTTTTTACGGTAAGCAATTAATTCTGGCTGGGTGCCACCCGATTGATAATATGACCGAGCAAAAGACTTGATAATTGGTTTAACGATTTTACCAGTCAGTTTTATTTGTAAATCGTGCCAATAACGAATTTTCTCTTTAATATTAACACCTCCTAAAAAAGCAATTTTTTCATCAATAATCACAATTTTTCGATGAGTTCTTTGAAACCAACTACTAAAAAATAAAAACTCGACGCCTGATTGTCTCATGGCGTCTACAGTTATTTTTTTTAAATCAAAACTGCCATAAGCATCCACAATCACAATCACTTTGACGCCCGCCTGAGCTTTAGTTTGTAAAATACCAATAAAATCATGGGTGATGCCCGTGTTTTCTAAAAAAATATACATCTCAATATAAATTGATTTTTGGGCTTTTTTAATTTCAGTCAACATTGCGCCCCAAGCCGATTGAGAGGTGGTATAAAAACGAGAATTCATAATTAATGATTTTCTCTTATAATAATTTTTTAATTTGCGGCAAAGCTCGACGAGTGGCCTGGCGACCAAGATTAATGGCTTGCTTAGCCATTGCTGGTGAAAAAAAATCTTTAACTTTTAAACCAATTTTTAATACTGGTCGTGATAAGTCAGGGTTAATAATAAAATCAGCTTCCTTGGTTTTAGTTTGAGCTAAATGATAAAGTAAAATCCGAGAAGAACGTAAAGTAGTTGTAGCTAAATTAAACTTTTTATTAATAAATTCATTTTGATGATATAAATTAACCGCAATCACTTGTTTAGCTCCTGCTTGGCGCAAAACATTAATTGGCACGGGGTCATTTAAAGCTCCATCAACTAATAACTGATTATTTATCTTAACAGGATTAAATAATAAAGGAACTGAGCAGCTGGCCTGAATTGCTGAAACTAGGTTCCCGTTATGAATAATTTTTTGTTGGCCATTAATTAGGTTGGTAGTATTAATAAATAAGGGAATTTTGGTATCACTAAATTTCAAATCTTGAAAAATTGTTTGCAAAACTTTATTAAATTTTTGAGAGCTAATTAAACCACTCTTTAGCCCCATGTCTAAAAAATTAAAAAATTTATCCTTTCCCAGGCTAATTATTTTTTCTGGCAAAGAATCAACTTCTTGATAAAGAGCGTAGTAAGCAGCCACCAAAGCACCAATGGAAGAACCACTAATAAAATCAATTTTTAAGCCGGCTGCTTGTAGTTCTTGAATAACCCCAATATGAGCAAAGCCCCGAAAGCCACCACTCCCACAAGCTAAACCAATTTTTTTTCTACGAGTCATACAATTATTTTAAAAATGATTATTCGTATTTATTTAAAAAATTAAATAACAATAAATTATTTTTTTTAAAAGTATTCTTATGAATACTGTAGTAATTATGTTTACCTGATTTTTTAACATTAATCAGCTGAAAATTTAACATAATTTTTAAATGACTAGAAACTAAATTTTGAGATAAACTTAAACTTTTAGATATCTCATTCACACATAATTCTTTCTTATTGAGTAGACATAAAATTTTTAACCGATTATTATCGCTAATAATTTTTAAAAATTTTACTAAAGAAACCGAGGGGAAAATAAATTTTTGTTTAGCTAATTTTTTGTCTAACATGTAATTTATATCAATTTATATTGATATTATAAATCAACTAAAGCCTGGCGTCAAGAAAATAAAATTAATCTATAGGAAGTGCCTATAATAAAAATAAAATATTTAAAATTTTAATAAAAATATTTAAAAAATAGGCTAAATTTACCAGTTTACGTCTTTATGCTACAATGATTTTACTAATTATTTACTAATAATTAATTTATAATTTAATTATTTTACTTACATGTTAACTATAAAAAATTTAACTAAAAAGTTTGGCAACTTTACCGCTGTTGATGATGTTTCCTTAAAAATACCAACGGGCGATTTTTTCGCTTTAATCGGCCCTAATGGCTCGGGTAAAACCACTATTATTAAAAATATCTTGGGTTTACTGAGACCAACGGCTGGTGACATCATAGTTGATAAATATAGTATTAAAAAATCCCCCCTAAAAGCTAAGGCCAAGATTGGCTATATTCCTGATGATCCTAAAATTTGGAGTCAAATCACCGGGGAGGAATTTTTATACTTCACCGGCGCTCTTTATGGCCTGAAAAAAGAGGAGATTGCCCAAAAAATCCCTCAATTACTTAGTCATTTTAAGCTAGAGGGAATTGAGAAAAATTATTTTGAAAATTATTCTCGTGGCAATAAACAAAAATTTACTATTTTAGCGGCTTTAATTCATGAACCAAAGCTAATTTTAGTAGATGAGCCTATTGTTGGTCTCGATCCTGAATCAGCCGAAATCGCCATGCAACTACTCAAAGATTTTACTAAAAATGGTGGCACAGTATTTCTAACAACCCATACCTTAACAGTGGCGGAAAAATATTCTTCCCAAATTGGCATTTTACAACAAGGGAAGCTAATCGCCACCGGCTCGCTTGATGATTTACGCCAAAAAACTCATAATCAGACGGCTTCCTTGTTAGATATTTATTTTAATTTTAACAAACATGATTAAAGAAATATTTCACTATTATTCAATCAGAGGGAGAAGATATTTTGAGGAAAATAAACTAGTTCGTTTAGTGGTCGCTGGCTTGATGCTGGTTATTATCTTTTTAATTGCTTTAGGAATTTTTATCTTAAGCAAACAGGGCCTTGAGTTCACCCAAATAGAGGATGATTTTATGGCCCAGGCCCTACCCTTATATCTTTACCAAATCTTTTTATTAATTACTGGCTTTTTAATTTTTATTAGCACTACGATTTTTGGCCTAGTTAATTTCTTCAAAACGTCTAAAGATTTATGGATTATGGCCTCGCCTCAATATTTAAAGATTTTTTGGGTAAATATTTTACGAGCAATTATTAGTTATTCTTGGCCAATTGTGATTATTATTATTCCTTTAATTATCGCCGCCGGTCAGATCTTTAATTTTTCTTGGTTAGCTTTTAGTTTAGCTCTGTTCGCGGTAGTTTTATTTGCAACTATTTGTAGTTTGCTGGCCATTCTTTTGCTATTAATTGTTGCTAGCATAATTACCAGTTTAAATTTAAAAAACTTTAAATTATTAACTACTAGCTTAGGCGTCTTAACTTTATTTATTGCTGTGTTTATTTGGCAAAAAGTCGTTAAGATGAACTTAGAGCAAATTTTCCAAGTCAATGAAGTGTTCACCCCAAGTTTAACTCCCTTAGAAAATCACTTTGCCGCTTTCCCTTCTCACTTACCAGCGATGGTTGTTTATTATTTGCAGCAAAATAATTTATCCATGGCCCTAGAAAAAACTGGAATAATTATCTTATTTATCCTCGGAATTGTTTTATTATTAAATTTACTAAAAATTAATTTTTTGAAAATTTGGCAAACCTTTCAAGAAGGTTCTTTTGAGGCTAAAAATAAATTAACCACCGCAAATAACCGGGGGCCGCTAACTAGCTTTCCTAAATCCCCTGAAGGAGTAATTTATCGTAAAGAATTATTTACTAGTTGGCGATCAGCAAAAAACTTATTATGGTTTATTTTTTTAAGTGTTCTATTGTTTGCTCAGGTTGGCGTTATTAGTTTACTCGGTAAATATTCTGAATTGGGTGGTTTAATAATCGGCGACATAGTACTAGCTATTCAACTAAGTATTATTTTATTTTTTATTAGTGCTTTCATTCTACGCTTTGTTTTTCCTTCATTTAGTCAAGAATCGAGTACGGCTTGGCTAATTGGTTCCGCCCCAATTAGTTTAACTAAAATTTTTACCACTAAATATAAGTTTTATTCAATTGTTTTGCTGCTAGTAGGAATAATTTCTTTATTAATTTATGTTATCCCCTTGGGTGTTAACTGGGGTTTAGCGATTGGCTTATTAATTATCATGGCGGTGGCGATTTTAACCTTAAATATGTTGGGTCTAGCCTTAGGGGCGATATTTATTAACTTTAAAACTAATGATCCCAATGAATTAAGTACCTCTGCTCCCGGAATTACTTTTACTTTAATTTCTTTGGCTTATGCCGGCCTGGGATCTTATTTACTTTATTTAGCAATTAATCTTTCAGGTTATTGGCCAATTATTATATTTATAATTATCTCAGCGATTATTTATCAGTTATCTAAAGAGGCCGCCTTAAAATCATTAAAGAAATTGGAGTTTGTGTAAAGATAGGAAAAATAGAGAAATAAAAATACCGCAACTTTATTGCGGTATTTTTATTATGCAGTCCCTAGGGGAATTACGCCTCGCGATGCTTAATCGCATCGCTCGTTGCCCTGGACGGACCCGCTAAACGCTCCCTTAGGTCACGTTTATCGTCGCTCGATTACTAGGATTCACTCCGTTCATCCTCGTATCTCGCTCGCCGTCTGTTCGATTCCCCACGCCTACGGCGTCATATAAAAAAGAACACCTCTTGTGAGGCATTCTTTTTTAATTAGCAGTCCCTAGGGGAATCGAACCCCTGTTACCAGGATGAAAACCTGGTGTCCTAACCACTAGACGAAGGGACCAACAGTTTTATTAAAAAATGAATCAACGAATAATTGTCTGATCCACAAGAATATTGTAAAGATATTTTTTTTCTTTGTCAAACTTACGAGCAGGGCCGCGCCCTCTTTCAATTGATTTTTACATACTAATATAATAAGATATAAACATTAAGATTAAATTATGCTAATTTTAGGAATCGAAACAAGTTGTGACGAAAGCGCGGCCGCTGTTTTATCGGGCAAAGGAGAAAAAGTCCAAATTCTCTCTAACGTTATTTCCTCACAAATAAACATTCATAATCAATATGGAGGGGTTGTCCCTGAGGTAGCGGCTCGCGAACATGTTATTAATCTCTTACCAACCATTGCACAAGCCTTAAGGCAGGCTAAAGTTGAGGTATCTCAAATCAAAGCCATCGCCATCACCGCTGGACCTGGACTGATCACTTCTCTAATCGCTGGCACTGAAACTGTCCGATCTTTAGCGTTGGCTTGGAATAAAAAAATTATCCCTGTTAATCACTTAAGCGGCCACGTTTATGCTAACTTCATTAATCCTTCAGAAAAAATTAAATTTCCTTTAATTGCTTTAATTGTGTCAGGTGGCCACAGTAGCTTAGTTTACATGAAAAAGCACGATCATTATCAAATTATTGGCGACACTCGAGATGATGCCGCTGGTGAAGCTTATGACAAAGCAGCTAAAATGCTCGGCCTTGGCTATCCTGGGGGTCCAATTATTGCTAACTTAGCTGATAAATTTGCTAATAACAAACAAATTAGCACTTTAAACTTCCCCCGTCCAATGATTGACAGCCCAAATTTAGACTTTTCTTTCTCTGGCCTCAAAACTGCCCTCCTTTATCAATTAAAGCAAGATAAAAACTGGTCAACTCGGATTAATGAATATTGCTATGCTTATCAACAGGCCATTATTGAAGTTTTAACCGCGAAAAGCCTTAAAGCCCTTAAAAAACATCGCGTTAATTACTTTCTGTTGGCTGGTGGAGTTTCCGCTAACTTGGCCTTAAGAGCTAATATTAAACAAGAAATTAATAAACAATCGCTAAAAGTTAAATTTTTTGCTCCCGAATTAACTTATACCACCGATAACGCCGCCATGATTGCCAGCGCTGCCTACTTTAAATATTTTACACACAAAAATAAGGCTTTTGTTGATTGGTCTAAATTAAAAGCGAAAGCCGAATCAAGTCTATAAAGCAATAAAACTCTTGCCTTTTTTAACTAGATAAAATACAATAGAATTATTATATTGATCTTTTAACTTAAATAACATTGGCTCGATGGCGAAGTGGTCTAACGCTGCGGTTTGCAAAACCGTCACTCGTGGGTTCGAATCCCACTCGAGCCTCCTGTGGATAAGTCCAGTATATACTGGACTTATTTTTTAATAACTAACTGTTAAAAACTGTGGATAACTTGTGTTTTCTGTGTATAAAATCAATTTTTTAGTCCAGAATAACTTAGACTTAAAAAATTATCTTATTATTATTTTATTTAAAATTAGCGAAATTATCATATATTATCTAAAAATAAAGAAAATTGGGGAAAAATCTTGACTCACTTCTAAATAAATGCTATAATGTAAGTAGATAAATTAAGTTCTTTTTACTGATTCAATATTTTATCAGTGCTGACATGATAAAGACCCAGTTAAAACATAGTAACTGAGCAGACATTAATAAAAGTTAATCAAAATGCGAACAAAGGTTCAATAGACTACAAAAAGATAGATTATTAAGCCTTGGTTCAAAAATTAACTATTAAAGTCAAAAAAATGATCCTGCTAAGAGTTGGTAAAGAGAACAAGCTTTAAAGTCAGCAAAAGCTCTATCCCTGATGAATAAAATTTCTTTATCTATCTAAAATAGACGGAAAAAGAACATTTGTTAGGGATTGGGCTCAGACGCGGCCTAGTATTTATTAACATTTTTATTTATATAATAAAAAGGGGCCCGTTCTGGGCCCTTTTTTTATTTAAAAATAGATAAATTTAAAACAGATATAAGATTGCTTGCTTTTTTAACTAAACTCTGATTAAATAAAGTTATTCAATAATTATTTCCTTAATTTTACCTAAATATTGATTAACCCGCTTTTAGTCTTAGTATTTTCAATATTTTAACTTATATTTAATAAAAATATGCCCTTATCCATTGGAATTGTCGGCCTGCCTAACGTTGGTAAATCTAGTTTATTTAAACTCTTAACTAAAAAACAGGTGGAAGCGGCTAATTATCCCTTTTGCACAATTGACCCTAATGTTGGGGTAGTTAAAGTGCCTGATGAAAGGTTAAATAAATTAGCGGCTATTTCTCAGCCAAAACAAATTATTCCGACAACGATTGAATTTGTTGATATTGCCGGCTTAGTGGCTGGCGCTCATCAAGGTGAGGGCCTTGGTAATAAATTTTTAGCCAATATTAGAGAATGTGATGCCATTTGTGAGGTTATCCGAGCTTTTCAAGATAAAAACGTTGTTCATGTAAATGGCAAAATAGACCCGCTAGCTGACCAGGAAACAATTAATGTAGAGCTAATTTTAGCTGACTTAGCCAGTATTGAGAAAAGATTAGACAAAACTAAAAGAGAGGCTAAGGGACATGATAAAGAAATTATCGCCCAGGTAGCTGTTTTAGAAAAAATTAAAGATCAATTGAGTGCTGGTCAAGCTACTCGAGATTTAGAATTTGAAGACAAAGATTTACCCTTTGTTAAAAGTCTTCATTTATTAACCATTAAACCAATTATTTACTTATTAAATACTGACGACACCAATCAAGAGGTAGCCATTAAACAAAATTTAAATCAAGAAATTTTAAAGGTAAATATCAAATTAGAGGAAGAAATTGACTCCCTTGACCCAACTGAACAAGCCGAATATCTACAAAGCTTAAGCATTAACCAAAGTGGTTTAGATAAACTAATCAAAGCCGCTTATAAAATTCTTGACTTAGATACTTTTTTTACTACTGGGCCTGAAGAAACACGAGCCTGGACAATAAAATCAGGGACTAAGGCCCCACAAGCCGCTGGAGTGATCCACACTGACTTTATTAAAGGTTTTGTCCGAGCAGAGGTGATTCGCTGGGAACAGTTTGTGAATGCTGGCAGTGAGCTAACCGCTAAAGAAAAGGGGTTAATGAGAATTGAAGGTAAGGATTACATAGTTCAAGATGGTGATGTTTGCCATTTTTTAATTAATAAATAATGAAAATAGTTTTTATATTTAAATCATCTTATCTAATTAAAACGCGGTAAATCAGAATTAATGGTATATGGCATATACCTTTAATATAGTCCGGGGAAGGCAAATCTATTGAGCAATAACGAATAATTGACAAAATAAATTATATATGTTAAAAATAGAGATTAGTTCTCTATTTTTAATTGTTCTTTCACAAAAAACTAAATAACATGAAAAGGTTGGAAAGCATTATCAGCACTTTTATCGGAAAATTTTTGGTAAAGGTAAGACTGCTTAATCAAATCTTCTATGGCCTAATTTTTTTGTTAGGTGGCGCCTTAGTTATTTCTTGGATGTTCTTGGGGCTAGTTTCTATTAGTGAATTTATTTTTCAATTAATTAAATTTGATCTCTTACTATTCTGCGTCAGCGAAATCATGCTTTTGGGTTTTTTTTCTCTCCTAAAATACTGGGAGACAAAAAACTTAATGTTAATTAAAAAGATTAATCAACTGGTGGTTAATGATCGTTTTAACCAAAAAGTATTTAATGGCCAAGAAACTTTCATTATCAAAAAACATCCCCAAAAAAAAGAACAACAAGAAGTTTATTTACACCCTCTAGTTGATGACCAATGTGCTGCCTTTGGCGAAAGGCGTCTTCATATAGAAATCATCCGCAAAGCAATGGGTCTGGGAGAATGTTTTTTTATTGCTCAAATGATTTACATGATCGAAAGCGGTGGACACTTCTTTATCTTTTTAGGATTTTTTGGAGCAACTTTACTATTAACAATAGTTAAGGGCTTCCTCAGCTCGGCCGAATTAAAGACTGAGCTAACAGATTATTAAAAAAATAAAGCCTATTTTATAGGCTTTTTTTATTAATAACACCAATAAACTATTATTTAGCTAAAATTACTACCTCTCGCCAAACCCTCTGACTGGGGCGACCATAAATTAAAGTATTTCGCTCACTTAAATTAATAGCTGGCGGCAAATTAGTTAAATCTTGAAAAGGGGAAATTATTTTAAAAGGAGAAAAATTTGGTTCTAAAAATATTTTTTGGAAAAAAATTGGCCACACCATAATAATTAAACCATCGTCTTTTAAAATTTTAGAAAACTGATTAAAGGCTTGTCGGTAAAGATCTTCTAGCTCCGCTTTTATTATTGGAATGTTATTTAAACCTCTTTGGGGCCCTAAATAAGGCTCAGTGACAATTAAATCAATGGATTTTTCTTTAACTACTTTAGTTAAATTGCTAACCTGACGATTAATAAATCTTAAATCAATTTTATCTAAATTATAACGTTCCTTAGTCCAGGCAAAATTTTCTTGACTATCATAAATTGCTTGACTAGAAATATCAGCCCCCACTAAGTATTTATAACCAGCCAGAGCCGCCTCAGTTAAAATTGTGCCAGAGCCACAAAAGGGGTCAAATAAACGTTTTTCCTGATTTACTGGTCCAGCTAAATTAACCATTATGCGAGCTAGTTTTGGCGGTAACATCCCCGAAAGATCATCGCGGGCTGGACGACCATAATCTCTTTTAGATAATTCCTTAAAATCTTGAACAGCCTCGCTATAAGCGACCAAAGTTTTTCCTTCGCGATTAGCAATAATAAATTCTCGACCCCGTGATAATAACTTATTTTGCCTAACAACTACACTGGATAAAATCTTTTCCTGACTAACCACTAGGCGACTATTAATATTATTATCTTTAAGCTCTTGTTTAATTTTTAAACCAAAATTATGGACAATGGTCGATTGTCCATAAAAAGAAAAGCCAAAACAAGTTTTAGAAACTTGTTGTTTGGCCACGGAAAAAATTTCTGACCTAATAGCTTCTTCGATCAAGTCAGGCCTATCACTAGGAAATTCACCTAATATTTCAGCTATTTTAATAGTTCCTCCTAAATCATTAATTAATGATTCGGCGTCAATTTTAACTGGTAAATCAGCCAAAAATACTTGATCATGCCAAAAATCACCAAACTTTACTCCTAAAAAAGCCCTAAGTTCGGCTAATGACAGAGCGGGATGAGAGCCAAAAATAAATAATTTTTTCATAATTATAATATAGCGAATGTTGAGTAATCTGTATAGCATTTTAATTAATAACTGCCAAGGCTAAGCTGAGGACTTGATTTTTTAAATTAATAATGCTAAATTAAAAAATACAAATTAATAATAATATCTTTCCCACATCCTTACAGGATAATTCTAGATTAAAATTTAGAATTAAAGGTATTCTTAAAGAGCCCCAACGTTCTTGGAATACTTGGGGATTTTATTTAATTAGGCGGTTAAAAAACAACGAACAATTTTTCAATTTAAATCTAAAATTTTATTAAACTGATTTAAATCATTGTTAAAGATTTTTTAATCCTCGCCTTATATAATTTATTATGTCAAAAAACAAACAAGATGGCGGCAATCATTATGAACTTTTATTTATTATTCCTAATAAATACACTGAAGATGAGGCTGACGCTATTAAGGGTCAAGTAGAAAAAATGATTACTGATGTTAAAGGTGAAGTTAACTATCAAGAAAATTGGGGTAAGAAAAAATTAGCTTATGACATTAAGGGTAATCACTATGGTTATTATCATTTGTATGAATTTGATTTAGAGGGTAAGGATTTAGCTACTCTAGAAAGAAATTTACGTCTTTCACCAGAAATTTTGCGCCACCAAATTATTAAACAAAAAAAACGTAGTTTAGAAGAGATTAGCGCTGATAAATCCAAACAAGAACAAGTGAATGTCAAGAAAGATAAAGTAATTAAAGCTAAAAGTGAAGTTAAATCAACTGAAGTTAAAGCTTTAAGCAGGGGGATTGAAGAAACAGCAAGCGGGGCGAAAACAAAAGAAGCGGTGAACAAGGAAGAAATAGTAATTAAAGAATCAAAAACTCCTGAAAAAAAATCAACCACTGATAATAGAGCGGACTTAAAGGATTTGGATGAAAAATTAGACGACATTTTAAGCTCCCAAGATTTTGTTTAGTACTAATTATTAATCTAACTGTTTTAAATTGCCCTCATTCTTAAAACAGTCAATAAAATTATGAATTTAAACAAAGCAATGATCATTGGTAATTTAACCCGTGATCCAGAAACTAGAAACACTCCTTCAGGGCAAACAGTCGCTTCTTTTTCAGTGGCTACTAATTTAGTCTGGAATGATTCCTCAGGTCAACAACAGAAAAAAACTGAATTTCATAACGTAGTTGCTTGGCGACGACTAGGGGAAATTTGTGGTCAATATTTACGTAAAGGTTCTAAGGTTTTCATTGAGGGTCGTTTGCAAACCACTGATTGGACAGGCCAAGACGGAGTAAAGCGTTATCGAACAGAAATTGTTACTGAAAATATGATTATGCTTGACCGAACAGGAAATAACGCTGGCCCAACCGTTGAAACAACTGATAATACCACAACAGACGCCCCTAGCGATGATGGCGAAGAAGAAATTCGCGTCGAAAATATTCCTTTTTAAAAAATTAAGTAAGTGCCCCTCGATTAATGAGTGGCCGATTATCTAATATATGCCTAAAACAAAAAATAAAGATTGTTTTTTCTGTGTTAATCAGTTAGAGGTTGACTATAAAGACACTCGCACTTTAAGACGGTTTATGAATTTTTACATGAAAATATTACCAGGTAGTAGAACTGGTATTTGCGCTTGGCACCAAAGAAAAGTGGCCACGGCAATTAAACGATCGCGGATCATGGCTTTAATTGCTCCTACTCATAAATAGGACACTGATTTAGTAAACTAATAATTAAAGAAAAAATCATTTTGATTTTTAGATTATATGTTGAATTTTAACGAAATTAAAACCGGTAAAATAATTAGACTTAACGACCAACCTTATGTAATTACTAAAACCGAGCATCATAAAATGGGACGAGGTGGGGCAGTCTTAAAAACTCGTTGTCGTAATTTAATTGATGGTAGTGTTTTAGATAAAACTTTTCAAGGAGTAGAAAAAGCCGAGGAAGCTAAAACTGAAACAAAAAAAGCTAACTTTCTTTACCAAGACGAACATGATGCTCATTTTATGGATAATGACAGTTATGAGCAATTTACTTTAGAAGTGGAAAACTTAGGAGAAAAAACTAAATTTCTTAAAGACGGCACTGATGTTAATGTTTTGTATTATAACAATAAACCAGTAGCTATTGACTTACCAATTAAACTAGATTTTAAGGTTGTTAGCGCACCGCCCGGAGTTAAAGGAAATTCAGCCGGTAATGTTAATAAAGTGGTAGAAATTGAAACTGGCGCTACAATTAGTGTCCCAATGTTTATTGAAGAAGGAGAAATTATCCGCGTTAATACTGACAGTGGTGAATATGTTGAACGGGCAAATTAATAAATAGTGGCCAATTTTATAACAGGCTAATAATTACCATAAATCGCCCGCACGGGGCGATTTTTATTAGCTTATGATATAATATAATCATATGACAATTTTAATCAGCCTAGCGTCTATTTTATTTTTAATTTTGACCTTAATTCGTTTAGATTGGGCAATTTTATTATTGGTAGCTAGTTTGCCTGCTTATTTGTTAAGATTAAATATTGGGCCTGTCCCCTCTACTTTACTTGAGCTAATGATTCTTATTGTTTTTGTTGTTTGGTTTTTTAAAAACAAGCCTTGGCAAATTTTTAAAGACAAAAACTGGCGAGCAAAAAAACGCAACTACCCATTTAACTGGGAAATAATTTTAATTTTAATGGCTGCTTGGCTAGCAATTGCAACAGCTGCCTTTAGCTCCAGCGCTTTAGGGATATTCAAGGCGTATTTTTTAGAGCCAATTATGCTCTATATTGTGATTATTAATGTTTTTCACAAAAAATCTTATCGTTCTTTAATTTGGGCCCTTGGTCTATCAACAATAATAATTTCCGGAGTAGCTATTTTTCAAAAATTTACTGGTCTACTTATTAATAATGAATTTTGGGCAATCGCCGAACAACGCCGGGTGGTATCCGTCTTTCAATATCCTAATGCTGTTGGTCTTTATTTAGCACCCATTATCATGCTTCTTGGGGGGTTATTTTTATCATATCCTAGACGAACTGATTTAAAAGGAGCAGTTAAAAAAATTCTCATTATTTTAATGACTAGCAGTTCACTATTGGCAATTTATTTTAGCCGATCTAAAGGAGCTTTAATCGGCTTAGCGGTGGCGACTATTCTTAGTTTATTTTTTTGGCATAAAAAGGGTAGACTGGCGGCAATTATTTTAGTAGTTATTATGACTGGTAGTTTATACCTTATGCCTACTTGGCGGGAAACAGCCATTAAAACGATTGGGCTTAGAGATTTGTCTGGACAAATTAGGAAGCAACAATGGCAGGAGACTTGGAATATGTTAGCTACTGGTCGAATAATCACTGGTAGTGGACTTAGTAATTACCAATTTTCAGTAGCCCCTTTTCATCAAGAGGGAATTTTTGTAAAAAATGATGATCCTGACTGGCATCGTCTAACTGTTTGGAATGAGGAATATCGTAATAGCGTTTGGCAGCCTTTAGAAATCTATTTATACCCTCACAATATTTTCTTAAATTTTTGGACAGAATTAGGATTACTGGGCGTCTTGCTATTTACTTGGCTAATTGGTCGTTATTTTTTCTTAACTTGGAAATTAAAAAAAATTGCTACTAAGCAGGGAGGGAATTTGGAGACTGGCTTATTAGTTGGTTTATTTGGAGCAATGATTACAGTTATGATTCATGGCCTGGTGGATGTTCCTTATTTTAAAAATGATTTATCAGTATTATTTTGGCTACTAATTGCTCTTTTAGGAATTATTAAACTGCGCTTAACTAATGAACAAAAAAATTAATATGCACTTAACTAAAAGGTTAGTAGACCTAGGGATTAGTTCCCGCCGCCAAGCAGAAAAATTAATTCGTGGAGGAAAAATTCAAGTAAATAGTCAGCTGGCAACTTTAGGGCAAACAGTCGATGAGGCTGATCAAATTAAAGTCAACAACAAATTATTTAATAAACCGGTTAATCGTCAATTAGCTTTATTGTTTAATAAACCAATTGGCTACACTTGCACTCATCGTCAATTTACAGGAGAAAAAAATATTTTTTCTTTACTGCCTCGAACCTATCATCAATTAAAAATTGCCGGCCGTCTAGATAAAGATAGTCGGGGATTATTAATTTTAAGTAATGATGGTGATTTAATTTTAAAATTAAGTCATCCCCGTTTTGAACAAGAAAAAACTTATCGCGTGATGGTAACTGGAAGCGGGCTGATTAATGAACGTGAGGGTAAAAATATTTGTCAAATTTTTATTCAAGGAGTTAATATTGGCCAAGAAGATGGTGTGGTTAAAGCAAAAAAAATTAATTATTTAGGTAATAATGTTTTTTTAATGGTTATTACTCAAGGAAAAAATCGACAAATAAAAAGAATGTTTCAAACGATTAAATTATCGGTTAGTGATCTTCAAAGGGTTAAGCTAGCTAGTTTTTCTTTAAATAATTTAGCTGAAGGTAAGTATCAAAAATTAGATAATAAACAAATTGAGCAAATAAAAATGTTAAAAAATTAGGAGGTGTGGCAGAGCTGGTTGAATGCGCCGCTCTCGAAAAGCGGTATACCAGAAATGGTATCGGGGGTTCGAATCCTCCCACCTCCGCTAAATGAACGAGCTCCGCGAGTGAATGAGCGGAAGTGAGCGAGCCAATAGTTTGGCTCGCGTGGGGGATTCGAAAGCCCTCCTTCGTCATATTTCATATGACTTCGGCGGGCAAGCCGGAGTCGCGTATAAGCCGAAGGCTTTTTTACGCGACGAGGCCGGGTCGGGGTGCTTAGCGAGCGACGAGCGAAGTGAGGAAGCGAGGCTTAGCAACCGTGACCGAATCCTCCCACCTCCGCAAAGAAAAAAGGCACCGCTTTGGTGTCTTTTTGAGTAAGTGGATTTTTTTTTATAAAAAATATCCTCTGATAATTATTTTATAAATTACTTTAAAGCAAAACTAAATACCAAAAAAACAAGAAACCCAAGATACTATTAACCCAGGGGAAATACCAATAAACTTGAACCGGTAATATATTAAATATTAATAAACTAGCAGGAATTATCGGATAAATAATTAGTAAATAAGCTAAAGGGCTAACAACCAACTGATTAATAATTAAGAAAAATACTGACCATAAAAGTAAACAAATAAATAAAGATAATTTTTCACCCCATAAAATAGCTGAGGTTTTTAATTTCGCTTGCTTGTCAGGCTCAATATCAGGGATGGCCGAAAATAAATGCATGGCGGCTGACCAAGCCCAAGCGGCTATAATTACTAACCAACTAACTAATTGCCCGGTTATTAAAGCATAGGAAATAAATCCAGGAATGACATATAAAACATTAGATAAAGAGTCAACTAAGGGATGTTTTTTAAAACGTAATGGCGGCGCACTATAAAAAGTAGCTAAAAAAATAAAGATAAAAAATAAAATCTTCAGTAAAGTATTGGGCAAAAAAATAAAAATCAATAAAGAAAAAATCAATTGACCAATTAACAATAATTTAATTAACTTAGCCTGTGACCAGGTATTAAACTGACTTTCTTTGTCAGTTTTTTTTAAATTAAACTGATCGGTGTCTTGATCAAAATAATCATTAATCCCGTATAGATAAAAATTAGCTGGCCATAAAAAAAATAATAATAAAATATAAGTCCAGGCGCTAGAATAAACTAAATTAAGATTATTGGTAGCTACTAAACCTAATAAAAAAGGCCCCGCTAAGTAAAACCAAAAACGAGGTCGAGAAATTTTAAATAAACTAACAATAACTTGAGTCATAAACAATTATTTACGACGATTTATTAAATAGACAACTAACTGCTCAAGATTTTTTTGAGCAGCTGGTTTAATTGGCAAGTCATTAATTAATTGATAAGACTGCTTGGCATAATCTTGAATTTGTTGACTAATTTCCTGATCTACTTGATAGTGAATAATTAGGTCACGAATTAATTGCCAATCAAATTCTGTGGCCTGGGGGTTACCAAAAATATTAGAAATTTTTTGCAAATCTTCAGAACTAGCTCGCTGTCTTAATAAAACATGATATAAGGTTTTTTTGTTTTCCTTAATATCATTACCAATTGCCTTACCAACCTCCTGGCTATCACCATCTAAAGTTAAGGAGTCATCAGTTAATTGAAAAATTAAACCAAGATTAAGACCTAATTGACTTAAAACATTCATCGTGCTCTCTGGTTGTTCGCTTAAAATCCCAGCGGTTAAAAAAGGTAGAGAAAAAGTGTAGCGAGCTGTTTTATTGGTATACATTGTTAAAACTTCTTCGGGGCTAGGAATTTGTGGTAGGTGGCTAAAAGTAACATCTTGAATTTGACCAAAGCCAACTCGCAAAAATTCCTGACTAAATAATTTAAATAAACGCTGATAAGTATTTGAATTAATCTCTGTTAATTTAGATAGTGACCACCAAGCAGTAAAAATAGCTATATCTCCCAAACAAATCGCCATGCTAGTTCCAAAATTGAGTGCTTGACTAGCTCCCAGCTCCGTTCCTATTTTTTCATACTGCCTATAGGTGCTGGGTTGGCCACGACGCTTCTCATCACGATCCATAATATCATCATGAATCAGTAGGGCGGTATGTAGATATTCAATCGCCGCTGCCACCTTAACGGCATTAGGGTTAATTTTTTGCTGAAAAATATCTAGAGTTAATAAAATCAAAGCCCCCCTAACGGTTTTTCCGAGTTTAGCTGACTGAGCCAAAGAAATAGCTAACTTATCTGACCAGGGTAAATTGGTTGCTTGTAAATCAGTCGCCAAGAGATCAATCTCCTTGTCAATTAATTTTTTGTAATTACTAAATATTTGTTCCATATAATTTTAATTGTTTGCTCTAAGCCAGATAAAATAATCCGCCAAATCGCCGGTTTCACTTTTTTCTCAAAAACAATAAAAGGGTCACGAGAAATTACTTGAGCAGTATAATCATACATAACAGCAGCTGTTTGAATGGGGATGCGATAGCGGATTGGTAAAAATTTAAAAGCCAGCATCGCTTCTTGTTGCCAATTTTGATAAATAGTTAGTTGATTATTAATAAATTGAATAAACTCAACTGGTTTTTGATAAGTAGTCTCCTTATTTAGCGATGTCAGCCCTAATGATTTCATGTCATCAACTGGCAAATACTGGCGTCCGAGTTGAATATCTTCGGCTAAATCACGAATAAAGTTAATATACTGCATCGCTCGCCCCAACTGACGAGCCCCTAACCAGGACTCTTCAGGCAGTTTCATAATTTTTGCCATCATTAAACCAATTACTTCAGCAGAGCCATAAATATATTTTTTAGTTTCTTCTAAATTATAGTAAACATTTTTTTTAGTGTCCGCCTCCATCGCTTCTAAAAAATCATCAATCAATTGCTTATCAAATTTATAATCTTTAGCAATCATAACAAACTCATCAATTACTTGATTGTTAGCTGGTTGTCCTTGCCAAGCTAAATTAAACAACCGACAAAAATCATGAAATTCGGCAATATTTTGCGGCACCTGATCAACATAATTATCGGCCACTCGAACAAAAGCATATAATCGAGTGACATTCTCTCGAATGTCTTTAGGAAAAAACCAGCTAGAATAAAAATAGGTGCGACTACCCTGTTTAAAAATATTTGTTAAATTTTTAGAGACCATAATCTTGACGAATAATGTCACGAACAATTTGTGAAGAAATTAAAGTAACTGGCATACCAATCCCCGGATGAGTATATTGTCCAGTGTAAAATAAATTTTTAACTTTTTTACTGCGATGTTTTGGTCGAAAAAAAGCTGTTTGTTTTAAGGTGTGAGACAGTCCCAAAGCAGTTCCCTTAAAAGCATTATAATATTCTTGATAATCAGCGATTGAAAAAGAACGAGCTACTTCAACATGCTGACGAATAGGAAAATCTATTAAATTTTCAATTTCTTGGAGAATTTTATTCTGATAATTTTGTCGGATTAAAGGGCTATCTTCTAAACCAGAAGCAATTGGCACTAACAAGAAAAAAGTTTCTTTACCGGCCGGGGCAACACTAGGATCAGTTTTTGAAGGACAATTAATATAATAAGAGGGTTTATCTGGCCAACTTGGTTTATCAAAAATTGTATTAAAATGATTAACCCAATCATTATGTAAAAATAAATTGTGATGATCAAGTTGGGGTATTTTAGTATTTAAGCCTAAATACAGTAAAAAAGCTGAAGGAGCAACCACTCGTTTTTGCCAATAGGCTGAGGAGTAGCTTTGAAATTTAGAAGATAATAATTTAGTTTCAGTGTGTTGATAATCAGCATTAGAAATAACAATATCAGCGGGAAAAAAATTATTACTAGTTTTGACTCCAGTCGCCCGACCATTATCCACCACAATTTCAGTAACTTCTTGATTAAACACAAATTTAACTCCTTGTTTCGTGGCTAAATTAACTAAAGATTGGACAAAAACATGGATTCCACCCAAGGGATACCAAATGCCTAAAGCATAGTCAATATAAGCCATTAAAGCATACAGGGCAGGGGTTTTTTTGGGAGCCCCTCCTAAAAATACTAAAGTATATTGCAATAATTTTCTGGCCCTTTCGTTAGTAAAAAATCTTTTGGTAAACGATTCCATGTTATCAAATAAATGAAGTTTGGCACCCTCAAAAAGCATTCGGCGATTAAACATATCGCCTAAATTACGATATTCTTTATATAAAAATGACTCAACCGAAACATCATATTGATATTTAGCCTGTTTAAGAAATTTGGCTAATTTTTTTGCCCCATCTGGCTCTAAACTATCAAATAATTGATTAATTTTATCCATTGAATCAGGAATGTCTAGAACATCATCTTTACCAAAAAATACTCGATAGGATGGTGATAGTCTAACTAACTGATAGTAGTCGCTAGCTTTTTCTCCAAATTCATTAAAAAATTTATCAACAATTTCCGGCATCGTATACCAAGATGGGCCCATATCAAATTGAAAGCCCTTTTCTTGCCAAATCATAGCTCGACCGCCCGGTTGATCGTTTTTTTCGACAACAGTCACATCATGACCATCAGCGGCCAAAAAAGCGGCCGCTGATAAACCACCAAAACCAGAGCCAATAATCACGATTTTTTGTTTACTCATATAATTAAATAAGCTTATTAACTACTTATATAATAGTAAAAAAAACTAGATAAATACAAGAAAAAATATTGAAAATTGATTTGCTTTTTTCTTAAAAATAAGTAAAAATAATAATATAAATTAATAAAAATTAAAACTATATTTATGTTAAAAGCTGGCGATCAAGCGCCTGGTTTTTCCGCCCTTGATCAAAACAATAAAACCCATCAATTAAGCGACTATCAGGGAAAGTGGCTATTATTATATTTTTATCCCCGCGACAATACTCCCGGCTGCACTAAAGAAGCTTGTGGTTTGCGCGATATTTTTCCTGATTTTTCTCAATTAGGAGCTAAGGTTTTAGGGGTTAGCACTGACTCGATAAATAGCCACCAAAAGTTTATTAATAAGTTTGAGCTGCCTTTTGATTTATTATCTGATCCAGATAAAAAAATTATTAAAGATTACCAAGCGGGTGGCTTATTTAGTCGGATTTCTTATTTAATTAACCCCCGAGGAATGATTGCTAAGGTCTATCCCAAGGTTAAGCCGGAAAAACATGCGGCTGAGGTTTTAGCTGACTTAAATAGCTTAATTAAATAATAATCTAACATGAACAATAGTAATAATTGGCAAAATATTTTACAGCCCGAGGAAATAATAAAGCATCAATTTTCCCTAAGTCCCCGATTTTTAAAATTTGGCTTACTAGTTAGCACAATTTTAAGTCTGCCTTTAATGTTTTTATATGGCTTAGGCATACTTACGGCTCTCATTGCTTTATTTTATTTTGGTTTTTATTTAAGAATGGCTAATAATTATATTTTTACTAATAAGCGTATTATTGCTCGTTTTGGTTGGTTAAACATCGAAACGATTAGTATTGATTATAATAAAGTTACTGACATAAAAATTAAAGAACCATTTTTTGATCGTTTTATTATTGGTAGTGGTCATTTAATTATTAATACTGCTGGTAGCGATAAGGAAGAGTTAGTGCTCCAACACTTAGATAATCCACAAAACATTAAACAAATACTAGAAACTATTAAAAATGCCTAGTTAAAGTTAAGTTAATGACTTAACAGCTATTTTTTTCTTAAATAGAGTAAATAGAATATTTAAAAACTCCTGCCAACTGACAGGAGTTTTTAAAAAATAAGCGCTAAAATTAATCAATAACCTCAAAAGAATTAATCGTCACTAAGCCATTATCTAAGGAATAATTAGCTAACGCTTCTAAAGCAATGTGGCCATCCTCATAACCAACCTTAACTGACTGCTCGTCTAAAAATTCTAAATCAGTGACATAAAAAGTACCACCCAAAACTTCTGGTTCGGGAGATAGGGCAGAAATATTTTCTCTAATATATTGTTCTACTAAATTTTCAATTTCTGACTGACTAGGGCTATAAGTTACAACCTCTTCATTAAATTCTTTAACTGGAGCTGGCGGGGCGGGTAAAACATTAAAGTCAGTAATAGTGATTTGATTATTACGATCTATTAAATAGCGAACCATAGCTGATAAAGCAATATGACCATCTTCATATTCTACTTTAACTGATTGATCGTCAAAAAATTCTAAATTAGTGACATAAAAAGTACCGCCAAGAACTTCTGGCTCAGGGGATAGGGCAGAAATATTTTCTTGTAAATATTCGGTTACTAATTGTTGAGTGGCTAAATTGTTTGAAGGGGGTTGTTGCAGTAATTTAGATCGATTAAATAGCCAAGTTCCAGAAATCAGAATTAAAACAATTAATAAGGCAAAAAATAGTGGTTTATTGATTTTCATATATTTAAAAATTAAGTTATAAATAACCTTCTTTTAAATATAACAGAAAATTTAAAAAAAGGTAATATTTTGAAAAACTATCAAAAAATCCCTTATTTTTATTAATTTTTACCTTTACAAAGACTTTTAAAAGTTATATAGTATATTTACTAATAAAAATTAATAATTAAATTAAATCTATGGCTATCACTAAACAACAATTTATCAACGAACTTAACAAAGACTTAGAGTGGGAATACGCAGCAGCGATTCAATATGTTCAACATGCTGCCACTATTACTGGTCCAGAATATGATTCAATTTCCAAAGAGTTAATTGTCCATTCTAATGAAGAAATGGTTCATGCCTTAAAAGTCTCAGAATTAATTTCTGATTTAGGCGGAGTGCCAACAACTGAAATTGAAGTAAGAGAAATTTCAGACAATTCTAAAACCATGTTAGAACAAGACTTAAAAGGCGAAGCCTTAGCAGTCAGTCGTTATAAAGAAAGAATTAAACAAGCAGAAGAGTTGGGAGAATATGGAATGCGACGAGTTTTAGAAGATATTTTAATGGATGAAGAAGAACATCAACGAGATCTTTTAAGCTCGCTGGGCAAATAATTAATCCTTAAACAATTATCTTAAAAACAAGCGCCAAGCGCTTGTTTTTAATTTAACTATAATATATTTATATTATTTTTTTGATAATAAATTAATTAACCAACCCAGTAAACTAAAGCTACGGGTAGAATTATCAACCACTATCTGTAGCTCATTTTCAATTTCTTGAATATGGTCAAGAGCCTCAGTGATTGTTAATTTTTGATTATCTTCATCTAAAGAATTTTTTAAATTTTCTAATTGGGCTAAATAAGTTTGGTTGTCTTGCAAAATTTGTTGAGCTTGAGCTAGGGCTTGCGGTTCAGGACCAAAAATAAAATGAATTAAACGATTTTGATTTTGCAAGCGATTTAAAGGAGCGATTAAGTTTTCGTGATTTTTAGCGTGATTTTGAGCAATTAACCTTACCTGTTCACCAATATCTTCACGATTTTCTGTGTTATTTAAAATTTCTTGAATAGCTAAAGCAACTTCACTGCGCCGATCAGTAATAACTAAGTTTTGGGTAGATCTCTTTTGATTTTGGTTTTGCTCGGAAGAGATTATGCTTGACTCTTGATTATTATCTTCTGCTTGTTTATTTTCTTCTGGCTGACCAAAATTAGGACTAGTAATAATTTCTACTCTTTCTTCCAGACTTAAATTCTTATCTGATAAAAAATCAGCTACCTGATTAGAAATATTAGTGGCTCGATTTTTAGTTTGAGTATAGTTTTGATAAATTTCATCATTTTCAATGTCAGTGGCCAAAACTAAAAAAGGGCTTAAACAGAAAAAAGTAATCAATAAACTAATTAAAAATTTATTTTCCATATATTTAAAAATAATCTTTATAAATATATTATAACACAAGTTAATTAATAAATAATAAAAAGGCAACCATAAAAATGGTTGCCCAGAAAATTAATCATAATAATTTAACATTTTTTTGCCAAAGCTTTGGCTAAAAATTCTAATTTTTCAACTGCTGCCTGGCAAATGCTTTCTTCAAAATCAGTTTTTTGCAAAACATCCAAAATTATTGGAGCGCTACTCAACTTCTTGACACCCTCAAGACAAACGCTCCAGTGATAATTAGTTTGATCCATCACAAATAAAAGATCATCATCACGAATCAAATATTTTATCACTTCTCTGCTTAAGGCTGGCAAATACTGAGCCCGGCCTAACAGTTGCAACAATTCTAGTTGATCTTTATCGGCTAAATTTAACTTTGGTAAAACCAAATGAATGATTTCGCAGGAGCGCTTAACCTTAGACAAAAGAAAAAGAATGTCTTTTTCTTTAGAAAACAAAGAAATGCTTTCTCGGCAAATTTGATAATTGTAATCAGTTTGCTCCATTAGATGCAAAGCCTGATCCGGATGATAGTCTTTGATTTTCAACAAAGGTAAAATTCTTTCCACCAAACACCAGTGATAATTGGTTTTTTCCATAATGGACAAAAGGTTCTCCGGGCTCTGTTCGTTTAATTTAAGAAGGGAAACGACAACGTCCAAAACATACAAATGATAATCAGTAAAAATCAACAAATCTAATAATTCTTGTTGATTTTTTTGATCAAGAGGTAAGCGAGTAAGGCTAGCCTGGCAAACCTGCCAATTGAAATTACTGGCAGCCATTACTGCTAAAATTTTCTCTTCATCAGACAGAAGAGGAACTCCTTCCTGACAAACTCGCCAATGATAGTCTGTGCTTTTCATCACCAACATTAACGAATTCTCTGATTTTAAGCGAGAAATTGCTTGACTGCAAAAATAAACATTAAAGTTGGTGTTAAAAATTACTTGTAAAACTTCTTCTTCAGAGTTCAAAAAAGGTAGAGCAGCCAGACAAACCTGAGGTTGATAGTTGGTTTTTTCCAAAATCTGGAAAACTTGATCACTGGAGGTGAGTGAGGGAACGAGTAATTGGCAAAGTTGCCAACGAAAATCAGCTTTAGCTAAAAAATAAAGCTTGCTAGCATAGCTATTGTCAGCTATTTTTAACTGATCAATAATTTTTTGGCCAACCTCTAAATCAAATTTGGTTTTTTTCCAAATAGAAAGCAGTTCGTGAGGCTTTTTAAACCAAGGGATTAAAGACAGGGCGGTTTGTTTGTTCATTGAAAGTCCTCCTAATTTATGATTAATTAACAAATAATTGTAAAGAGCTAATAGTTAAATATAAAGGATTTTTAAAAAATAATCAATATTAAGACAAGAATAACAAAAAAACGACATTTTTTAATGTCATTTAAGTTGTTATTCCCAAATTTTAACTAATTATTTACTCCTAAGAAGTCTCTAATTAAATCGCTTAACCATTGGCCAAGGCCATTGTTATTTCGGTTTCTATTTCTGCCATTTTGATCTTCTTCAACCAATAAACCAGTATCAGATATTTCAATACTTAAACCTAATTGATTGGGCGTGGACGCTTGATAACCTTGAGAAAAATCAGCAGTAGAATCAGTTAAATACCAAATAATTTGATAATCAGAGCCATCAGGGCTGCTTAAATAAGAATAATCATAAATTGGAATTTCTCCTGGCGATGGGTCAGAAGGGACTTGACTTAAATAAGTAGAAAATTCTGCGGTCGCTAAAGCCTCTTGAGCAGTCACCCATTCAGTCACTACTGGATATCGATTAAAATCATAAAAATATAATTCTAAAGCAGTTTGCAGTTGGCGAATATCAGCAATTCTTCGAGTATTTTTAGCTCGATCACGAGCGCTCCCTAAAGACACTATTGAAATAGTAGCTAACAAACCAATAATTGCTACCACCACTAATAATTCAATTAGAGTAAAACCTTTTTTCTCGGAAATTTTCATTATTTTAAATGATTATTATTTATATTATAACATAATTAGTATAAATAATGGAATAATTGGGATAAAAAAGATTGTCTTATGCTAGGTAAAATTTGAATTACAATTATTATTTATAAAAACACACTAAAATAGCTTGTTTATTGATGAATAAAGGTTTCGAGGGTAAAAGTCTATTAAAAATCTTAAAAACTCCTCTGCTTAATTATTAACTTAAAAATATATGAATAAAGTCTTAATAAATATCATAGACCAGGACTAAAAAGGAAAATAAAAAAAATAGTAATATAATTCCATTTAGCTAAGCTGGTTTGTAAACTATTTTTAAAGCAATGAGGGTGGGACGTTTTGGAATGGTTTTAGTAAATAAAAAAATCTAAACCTTATTCTCATCTGCAACAAATTTTTTAAAATTTTCTATATCTACTAGAGATCCTAATACATGGATTTGTTGAGGATTCCTGACTGTTATACTTTTGCCCTCATCTACCCTTGAACTCCTTATAGTTCCATCGTATTTAAATTTAGGTAATTCTCCGGTTATATGATAGTTATTAATCCATTCTGGATTTATGGGAGCTTCATAGTGTCTAAGCTCTTTAAGATAATTTTTAGAATTATATTCATCTAAAGGATTTTGAATATTTAATAGTATTTGATATATATTCTCTCCATATTGACCTAATAAAGGTTTTTGTGAAAACCAAATATGACTTAAACCTGAACTTGACGGATCTTTGAATTCTAAAAATTTATTAGGACTTGCATGATAAACAATATCTTTCACTGCGCTATCTGGAAAGATAGTGTCTAAATATTCAGAATACTGCTCTTTTGTGCCAATTTGTGTAAGTTCTGAATTGTGCTCAAATGCAAAATCTACCCCTTCTTTTATTTTAGGCTTTTCAATTTTATTTTCTTTTTGTTCCGTATTCTGTGGAGTATTGTTAAGAAGTTTTTCCATATTTTTACTATTTACCTTAATATTAGCACCACCCATTCCAAAGTTCAATTCTCCCTATCAAAAATAGCCCATGTTTAGGGCTATTTAAAACTACGGAGAGGGAGGGATTCGGTCACGGTCGCTAAGCTTTTCACTTTCGCTACGCCACGTATAGCTCACTTCGTTCGCACGTGTCTTTGCTCGGCGAAAAGCAAGCGCCCCGACCCGGCCTCGTCGCGTAAAAAAGCCTTCGGCTTATACGCGACTCCGGCTTTCGAATCCCCCACGCGAGCCAAACTATTGGCTCGCTCCTCTCCACTCACTCAAAAAGACGCCATTTGGCGTCTTTCTTCCTTCGCGGGCTACTCGAGTTAAGTACCACCATATAGCAATATTATAAGGGGTTATTGAGTATAATTTTAAAGCTGATTTTAAGTACTCGGGTCGGGGTCTTGTGTTATAAAATGAGACAAATGAGACACTATAATAAATCTTATTTTATGTATTATTTGACATAATAAGATATAATCAGCGTTATACAAATACAAGGCAAATTAAGACTTATTATTCTCTTTTAATTTATCAATATACTCATCAAGCAAAAAATTGGCCAGTCCATCCATGTCTTCTTTTAATTTTATCAACTCTTCTTCGCTATAATTATTTGCCGTATTTCCTAATCTTTTTTTAAATTCCTTCATGCTGACCATATAATCTGTACGCCTTAATTACGAACTAATCTTCTATTTTTAATTGCAAGAAAAATAACAGCTAAATAAAGTAATACCTTTAAATCAACAGTAAAGAATGCGCTTTGAGTAAATAGACCCCAACCTGTTTCTCCGTAACAGCCAGTAAAAAAACAGGAGAAACCAGAGAGCATAAATTGTCCATTAAAGATCCCCCATATTAAACCATAAGATGCAAATACCCAATAAATTATAATTCCTACAATAAAAAAATAAAGTAAATATTGTAAATTTTTCTTTAGCTTTATATTTTCAGTAAAAATATAAATAGTTAAAGGTAGCACTGCCAGCAAAACAATTAAAGATTCATAATCACTGTTACCAAGAAATTTAATTAAAAATAACAGATAGATAACGATTAAAGGAAGAAGTTTAAAGATCCAAGTTTTTATTGTTTTAGTCATAAATTTGATATTTATTTTATTATAACAATATTTTCTCTGCCCGACCATAAACCTCTTCTAGTTCATCAACTATTGGATTATTAAGCCTCCCTTTCATAAACTTTAAAATCTCATAATAAAGCCAGAGCTTCTTCTCTTTTGGAGAGTTAAAATTTGCCCAAAGTTCT
>CAYOTM010000003.1:0-61943 GCA_964406935.1 uncultured Gammaproteobacteria bacterium | reverse complement strand
TAGACTAGCTAATAAAATTAACCCTTCCCATAAAACTATTTTAAGGTCCCACATAAAAAGCAAAACCATCAAAGTCGATAAAAGAAGAACTAAACCATCTCGTTTTACCATTTTTTTAGGAATAATCTGGGGAGCGATAATAGCCACTAAGCCCAGAATAAAACCTAAATTAAAAATATTAGAGCCAATAACATTGCCGACCGATAAATCTCCTTGACCATTTAGGGCGGCAAAAGCAGAAACGGCAATTTCTGGAGCCGAAGTTCCTAAAGATACAATAGTTAGACCAATAAACATCTCAGAAACTTTCCACTTTCTAGCAATTTTTATACTAGAATTGACTAGATAGTTTGCTGAAAATCCTAAGGTGATTAATGAGGCAATTAGAATTAAAATCTGTATTGTCATAATTTAATTTTAATAATTATTTTTAATAAATTAATTATACCCCGATTTTCTCCTTTTTATCAAATAATTTACGAATTAAAGTTATTTATTTAAAAATAATAGTTTCCCTTCTTACCCCAACTTTATCAGCCAGCTCTTCTTGGGTTAAGCCTAAACTATTTCTTTTTTCTTTAATTTTGTTTTTCATTTTTATTTATCTTCTCTACTTAAATATTTCACTCCTTCTACCTTGATTGTTCCTAAAGTTTTATAAATCTCACTTTCTTCGTTAATCAACTCTCCGCTAATTTCTATTTTTTGCCCCTTTCTTATCTTATTAACTACATTATTTTTATCATCACTAGGTGCTTGCAGGCGATAATAATCACCATCGCTATTCTTAATGCCAAATACACATAAATCATTATGAGGCTCATCTTGATTTTTTACAGGCAAACAAACAAATTCTCCCGTAACTTTAAATGAGTCTTTGTGAATTTCATCATACTGTTTTTGAATTTCAGAGAGAGTTATCTCTTCACGATGATTTTCAATCTCTATTTTTTTAGACAAAAAATTGAATAAGTTTTTTTCATACCAAAGCTTATTTAATATTATTTTTTCCTGACGTTCAATCCAGTGATTCCAAACGGATTCCTCACTAACCAGTCCTCCTTTTTTTTGATATTCTTTTACTAAATTAAGCACATCAGGAGAAAGCATTGTTAATTCTAATAAATTTATTCTCGACTCTTTAAGATCAGAAAGGGCAAGGTTGCTGCGCCAGATAAATTGTTCAACCGGAAAAACCGACACAAATGCATACATCCAAAGAAACAAAACAAGTAAAAACTTAACAATATTAGCTCTTTTAGCAATGAAAAGTTTTGAAATTAGCCAAATAAAAAGAATAGCGCAATATATAACGGTATATGAAGCGAAGAATTTTTCATAACTAAGCCCATAATAAGTAACATAAAGCCCCATACGATACCCTGCCGAAACAAGTAAAAATAAAGAAGTGATGGAAAACGCCATTAATATTCGCTGGACTAGTGCTGAGGTTTTTTTATAAGTAAAAAAATAAATTAAAATATTTATCGTCGTCAGAAAAAATAATTGCCAAAAACCACTTTTTACCAAACTTTCTGTTTCCTTAAAATCAAAAGGCAAGGCACCAACCCATAGATGATTTATTTGTACCCATAAGAACAATAAATATAAAACAAAAATTCCCCCCAAAACAATTCCCGAAACGATTGAATCAATATTCTTCTCAGTCCTCCCCTTTTCTTCATAATCAAATTTTTTACTCCAAGCCGCTAAAACAGAAAAGAATAATAAAGATAAAAAAATAAATACAAGCAATCTATAAACGAAAGATGAGTCAACCAATTTTATAAACCAATCGTAAAGACCATGTACTTTAAGGGCAAAGATGGGATCAGCGGACGATAAAAGAGGAATGAATATTGTAAAAGCTATAATTAAAAACAGAATTAAACCAAATATCGTCCTTAAGACAACGCGCTCCTTGCTTCTATCAGCTGGTATAACTAAACTAACATAAAGTTTAGCTGTTTGAGGAATTTCTCTAAAGAAAGAAAAAAGTCGATCTACTATTTTTGAAATAAAATCAAAATGCCATAACCTATTTTTATTATATGGTAAAAAGGCTTGAATATAAAAAACACCAGCAGTTAGCGGTATAACTAATAAACTGATAAGTTTTAAAAATGGATTATCATATAACGCATAACTAAACATTATCAGTAATATCGGAATTATCCAATATAAGTTCTGACGTAAAGAAGAGCCTCTTCTATACAAAACAAAAATAAATAAACCAAACAAAAGAAACCAAAAAATAGTGACGTTAAGACCCAGGGAATATACCCCTTTATTCCAAATATTCCATAAAAAAATTACCCAAAAAACAGCTAAAACAGCACTTAATGATAATTTTAAAATTAATTCTTTTTTTGGCGTCAACAATTTTTCAATAAATTTAATATTTTTCATATAGTCAAATTAACTTTTATGCTATAAAAGTACCACAAAACCTTAAAAAAATCAAAAAACGAGAAATTAATCTTGCTTAATCTATGTTTACTCGAAAACAAAAAGATTACTTCTTATAAGCAACTATTAAATATAAAAGTCCCGGAAGTAGCGGAATGAGTAAATTAATACTAAAATTAGCTTCTGTTATCAAACCTACCGAGAAGCCTATTATTATCGGAACTACTATTAAAAAACCCCCAATCTTCTCATATTTCCAGCCCAAGGCAAGGCCAAGAAAAATTAAAGGCATCGCTATTAACGCTACATTTTCCCACAATGAATAGCTTGGATTAACAAACGGCAAGGGATTGCCATAACCAAAATAAAACGGCAGAGCAAAGATTAGAATGCACAGAGACAAGATTCTGGCCAACCATTTAGTAGTTTTCATATATTTATCAATAAATTATATTTTTATCGTCCAAGAAAAACATATTCATGTTTATACCTAGATAACCTATAATTTTATTATGCTCGGGGTCGTGGACGATGTTCGAATTAAAATTTATTTAATTTAAAAAATGAAAAGACTCGGATATTACTTTATCGAAACAATTATTAAAAGTGAAACCCAGGCCGATATTACACTCCTGACCGACGCTCCAAAAAGCAACTTTTTTTGCCTGTGAACTGTAAATTATATAATTAGCATAATTAACTGGACAAAGAGTTTCACCTAAATCTTTGCCGTCGCCGTCTATTTCAACTCGGAAATTATCGGTAAAATTGGTAGCTATTTTTGTTTTATAACTACAACCGGAACCAAGCTTTTTCTTAATTATTAAATCTAAATCTCTTTCATTTTCCACATCAAAAATAATAATGTGCCAAGGCAAGGGATACGAACGATCGCCTTCTTTATATTCAGGAATAAAATTATTTTCTGTTTTTATTAATTCCCCAGTTTTCCAATCAAGCTCCACATCATATTTTTGCGTTAAATAAAAATTATTATTTTTACTTAAAACTTGGTTAGGCAATAATAAATCAAGATATGGCTTTTCTTCAGCTAAATTTCCCCACCATTTATTATTAATAGACGAAAGTGGATAATTAAAACTGAAGCCATATTCCTCATTTTTATACTCCGCCCATTCTATAAATTCTCTAACATTTTTTGATTCACCTATAGACCAAATAGAATAAAAGCGAGAATACTGTTTTCTTGTGACAATTAATATATCAAAATTATTATTTCTAAATAAATAACCCGAACCAAGTTGTTCAATAAAGCGATAATTATCATGTTCTAAA
Source organism: uncultured Gammaproteobacteria bacterium (assembly GCA_964406935.1). GTDB lineage: Bacteria > Patescibacteriota > Patescibacteriia > Patescibacteriales > UBA12465 > PWHG01. The sequence continues at coordinate 58,238 of CAYOTM010000003.1, read as the reverse complement.
TTATTTTTTAAAACTTCTTGATCATTTTTACTTTTAGTTAAATACTTTTTTTCATTTAAATCTAGCTTAATAATATCTTGTGAAGTAATATTTAATTTGATTATGGCTTTAAATAATGGAATGGGATTTCCTTCTTGAAAAATAACTTTTGAATAAAAAGAAAAAGATATAACAATAATGGCTATTATAATTAAAACGGTTATTTTTAATTTTTTATTTATTCTTAGCATATTTTTATATTATAACATAAATTTAAATTACAACCCAACAAGGATTCGAATTAAAATATACACAAAAACACCCTATTGATGGGTGTTTTTGGGATTGGCTCGGGGGCAGGGATTCGAACCCCGATAGCCAGGACCAAAACCTGGAGTCCTACCGTTAGACGACCCCCGAAATCTTTAATAAATAAATTCGTTTTCCAACGAATCTATTTCTTATCTTAATAAATTTATTAATTTAGGTCAATATCTCCCATTAAACCCGAGCGTAACGTCTGACTGCAATCAAACTAGCCCCAATATTAATCAATAAAATTGCTAAAAACTGACCACCAAAAATTAAGAAAAAATTATTTACAAAATAACTTAAAATATTCACATTATAACCACTAAAAAATACTTCTAAATAAGGTTGGAGTAAAGTTAAAAATGGATAAAATAAAATCACCACCACAAAAGTGCTAATCAAAGTATAAAATAAAGCAGCTAAAGCAAAGGGCATATAAATAAAAGAATTGGAAGCGCCCACTAAACGCATAATCTCAATTTCTTGACGATGCGTATATACTGACACGCGAATTGCATTATAAACTACGAGCAAGCTAATTAAAATAAAAATAGTAATAATTGCCAACCCAACCTCATTAATTCTTTTAGTAATGTTATTAATTTTAGCTACAATAATTGAATTATCATTAAAGTCGCGAGACTCAATAATAGCTGAATCAAGCCGTTTAAGTTGTTCGATCAACCAAGGGCTATCATCTAAGTTATGAGGTAAAATAGTTAAGCTAGGCAATAAGGGGTTACGATCAAGCTCTCTTAAGGCTTGCATAATATCTTCATTGTTTTGATTTTTTGTTCGAAAATTTTCTAATGCAGCCTCTTTTGAGGTATAAACAATTGATTTTATTTCCGGAATAGCCGCTAAATCTTGGCGTAATTTACTAATTTGCTCCTCAGAGGCATCAGCGGTTAAATATAAACTAATATCCATCTTTTCTTTAACAGCGCTCACCGCATTATCGCTAATTACCCGGACAGTAATGAGCATATTAATTGACAACATAGCTAGTAATAAAATTGTGATGGTGGCCACCGATAACCAAACATTACGAGCAATATCTTGAATGCCAAATTTAATAATTCGTAAAAATGATAACATAAAAATTAAAGTAAATATTTACCCTTTTGTTGATCGCTAACGATCAATCCTTTATCCATAGTAATCACCCGTTTTTGTAAGCGATTAACAATGTCTTTATTGTGAGTCACTAAAATAACAGTGGTCCCAAAATTATTAATCCGTAATAATAAATCAACAATTTCACCAGCATTAATCGTATCTAAATTACCAGTGGGCTCATCAGCTAATAAAATTCGGGGTTGATGAACTAAGGCACGAGCAATCGCTGCTCGTTGTTTTTCTCCACCCGAAACTTCATGGGGATAACGATTTTTCTTATCCTCTAAACCAACAATCTTTAAAACACTAGCTACCACTTTTTTAATTTTACCAGGAGTTGATCCACAAACCTCTAGGGCAAAAGCGACGTTTTCTTCTAAAGTCTTTTTTGGTAATAATTTAAAGTCTTGAAAAATCACGCCAATTTGCCGACGTAAATGAGGTACTTCTCGTTTGCTAATTTTAGTAATATCCCAATCACCAACTACTACTTGTCCCTGATCGGCTCGTTCTTCGCCAATCAAAATTCTAACGAGAGTAGTTTTTCCAGCGCCTGATTGGCCAACAATCGACACAAACTCGCCCGGATTAATATGCAGATTGACGCTATCTAAAATTTTATTTTTTCCGACATAACGCTTGGAAATATTTGTGATTTTTATCATAAAAATAATTAAATCTAATCAAGTTATTGCTGGCCATAAATAATTAACCGTTCATGATCATTAAAGCTTATATCACGATTACTAGCATTAAAACTTACAATAATTAAATTACCCTGAGGGGTTTGCAGACGACTCATTAAACAATAACCGGAAGCATCAATAAAGCCCGTTTTTGAGCCTAAAAGTGACCACTTGCCGCTACGCACAAGCGAACTAGTATTACTTACTCGAAAAGCGCGCTTAGTATTTATCGTTGAAAAAGAATAACTAGAAGTATTACTAATTGATGCTAATAAGGGGTGACGGAAAGCCTCTCTCATTATTATAGCATAATCATAAGGAGAACTAATATTATCTTTTGATAAACCAGTCGGCTCAACAAATTTTGTTTGACTAGCTCCCCAAACTTCGGCATAAACATTCATTCGAGCAATAAATTCCTCTCGCGACAAACCACTAGCGCGAATTAAAGTTTCTGTAGTATTGTTAGTAGAACCAATTAAAGTAACATTTAATAAATCTTTTACTCTTAGAGTTTCGCCATCATTCAGGCGCAATCGGGCTGATTCCCAAGCAGCTACATATTGATGATTATATTCTTCATCTTTAACCGAATAGGTAACCACTTTATTCAAATCAGTCCCCGTATCTAAAAAAACTCGAGCTGCTAAAATTTTAGTTAAGCTAGCTAGCGGAGCCGCTTGATCACTGTTTTTATTAAACAAAATTTGACCATCATCCTCAGCAATAATAATAGCTGACTTAGAATTAATTTCTGGCAACGAACCACCAGCGGTAAAAATATAATCATTAGCAGCTAAAGCAATATGACGAGGTTCAACTTTTACTTTAATAATCCCATCAGCAGCAGAGGCGATCCTTTCAAAGGCAACTAGATCTAAATCGATTGCTCTATCGGGATGAATGGCCCTGTCAGGACCATAATCATTGATGGTGACATCAACAAATTTACCATTAGCTAGGTTATGAACCCGGACAACTGAACCCCGAGGAAAATCAGGGGAGGCAGCAAATAAACCATTCTTAAAGCGATACCAGCTAGCCTGGCCAACAGTCATTACTTGAGGAGAAGCTAAAACTGCTAATCGAGAAAAAGGCAAATGAATATTTGCTCTGACCACTTTTTTAACTGGATCATCAGTTGACGGCAATGGACGCCAACGACCAGTGGTGCCATCTAAGAAAAAAATCTGTTTATAATAATCATTAGTTTCTGGATAAGTAATTTCCACCACTAAAGGACGGCTGCGATCATAAGCTGCTTGCCAATTATCAAGATCAAATTCATAGACTGGGGTAAGCGGTTTAAAATTCCAGGGCCAATTAAAAGGAGCCGTTAATTTTTTAGCAGTTACTACCAATGAAGATTTAAGCACGCCAGCCCCAGCGGTTAATCTAAACTCTTGATCAAAAAAATTAAGAGCTTGACCAGCACTAGCAACATCGGACCGAAAAGCAGCCTGAGATACAACGATTGAATCATTTAGAGGACTATCATTCGCCAATACTATAACTGGTGATAAAAATAGAATTAATAATAAAATTACTAAAGAAAATAAATTAGTTTTTAAGTTATAATTTTTCATAGGGATAAAATTGACTTTTTAGACTAGCCGTTTATAATAAAATTGTAATTATCGCGGGTGTCGTATAATGGTTATTATGTAAGCTTCCCAAGCTTGAGACGGCGGTTCGATTCCGCTCACCCGCTCTTATAATTAGCCGAGATAGCTCAACTGGTAGAGCAACGGTATCGTAAACCGTAGGTTGTGGGTTCAAGTCCCATTCTCGGCTCATTAATAATAAATTAAAACCCGAGCAAGTTATGCTTGGTTTTTTTATTAATTAGTAAATTTTAAGGTTTTAAAAAATAATTTAACCATTTTTGCCAATTAGGCGCTGGATCTACTATTTCTGGTTGGCTAACTTTATCAGAGATTAAATTATCAATCACAATCACTTCTTCACCATCCTTTTTTTGGCCAAAACTTAAACGGGCTTGTTCTTCAACATAATTATCTGATTGTAAATAATTTAATAATTCCTTAAGGTCATCATTTTGACGATCAAATTCGGAAATTTCTTTTTTAAGATCTTCAATTTCTTGATCAATAACTCGTTTACGATTATAATTTTTAGCTAAAGGAAATAAGGTAAAAAATAAAAATAATAAACAAAGTAAGGCCAAAATTTGCGGCCCAAAAAAATTACGCCTTTTTTTATTAATTTGTTGTTGACGACGACGAGTAGCCGCCTGAAAATCCTGAGCAGGCATTTTAATAAAAATTAATCACTAACTTTAAATTATCTGGCTTTATTTTAACATTATTAACAATAATAACCAAGCAAGAAAACATTAGATTTAATTAACGATTTTTAGGGGTTACCCAAAAGCCCATATATTTTCCACGGAGGAGTCTAATTTGAGCATCTAAGCAAGGAATTGCTCCAAAAACAATAATAGTTACCGGAACAAACATCCATTCAATAACTACCAAAATCTTCCGCCACCAAGCATAATTAGCTGGTCTTTTGGGTAAAAGTAGGGCCGAAATTATCGCCGAAAAAACTAAACCAACTAAAGCTACTGTCATTAAAGTGCTAGTAACCGTTGGTAGGTTACCAGATAAAACTGTAGATTTAAAACGATCGCCTCCTAATAAAATAGGCATCCAACCAAAAACACCAATAATCAAGGCGTTGGTTGCCCAAGAATGAAAACCGTAAATTTGAATAATAATATGGCTAATTAACTTTTTTTTATCAATTTGGTGCCAACGCTTAATTGTATTAAACATTAAATAAGGAATATTTTCTGATCCCCAAGCCCAGCGTCTTTGCTGCTTATATAAACTTTTAGCTGTTTGCCAAAAGTTTTGATCTAAAGTAACGTCCATCGATACTGGAAAATAAAGAGGCTCTACTCGATAATTGCCATTATAATGCAGCAAACAATGCCAAAAAATTCGGGAGTCTTCGCTAACCATTTTAGTTGACCAAAAATCAATATCTAATAGAGCTGGCATAGTCATCGAATGAGAGGAATAAGTAACCAACATTTCTGGTCTAATCTGCATCATCATTTGCCAAAAAGTATTAGAAGCAGCGGCTACTCGGGAAAAAAATGGCGCTCCCCATAAGTTATTATGGTAAACCGGTATTGGTTGATAACTAGCTAAAAAAGGCTCAGAAACGGTGAGAAAGCGGTAACTAAAAGCAAAGAAATAGCCAGGAATAACCACCGTATCAATATCAAAAACACTAATTAGAATTTTATCATAAGCTAAATTTTCGCGATCAATAATTTCTCGCTTAGCCTCCTTCATTCCCCAAGTTTGATTTGAGCCCTTCCCTTTCAGTTCACCAACTAAATGATCGGGGTGAAAGGTTATTAAAAAACGGCCAAAGAGATCGCCATATTCTTGTTGAATAATCGCGGCTCTATCTTTAGCCGCCTGGCCAGCTCGCTCTTCCATAGCTAAAACAACAATAAAACGATCCTTTGGCCAATTATCAGCCAGCAAAGAGTCAAGGGCTCCACGAATAATATTTATATCTTCATTGTAAGTTGGTAAAATTACTAATTGCCATAAATCTTTCCAACGCCAACCTTGCTGACTTAAACTATCAGCAGCAACTGTATTATCAGTTATTTTATTTTCAGATAATTTTTGACACTTAGCTCGCCAGTCAATTGCCCGATTAATTTTTAATTTTCGATAAGCAACCACTAAATGAATTCCTAAATAAACCACCAGCAACAACCAATAAACATTAAAGGCAATAATAAAAAAGGCCACCCAAACTGGTTTTAAGTAAGAAAAAAATAATAAAATTACTAAAGTGCCAACCGATAATAAGCCTGGCAAAATTTCAAAATAACGATATAATCGTCGATCTTTACCTTGGAGTTCAGTAGCTTTACCAGTTTTTAAATAATTCATATTATAAAAATATTCCCCTATTTTTAAGAGCAAAAAAACAACGAGCACAGGCCTGAACATCAACTAAGGCGTTGTGAGCATCAGTAAATCCTTCGCTAAATAAAAACTGATGTAATTCATTTAAATTAGGCCACTTATAAGATCCTCGACCGTCAGGAATTCGACAAACATTAGAAGTCGTTTTCATTGTACAAATTTTCTTAACTTGGGAAAAAGTATTGGGCTTATTTAAACGAAATAGTTCAGCCCCAATAATTTTTTCATCAAAATCTAAATTATGAGCAATAATTGCTTCGGCTAAATTAATATCAGCCATAAATAAATCAATTATTAAAGATAATTCTTGGCCCTCGGCTTCAGCTTGAGCCTGGGAAATGCGATGGATTTTTGTCGCTTCTTCAGGAATAACAAAACCTTCGGGACGAATAATAAAGTCGTTACTATCCCAAGGGTTGCCTTCTTTATCATACCAAGCCCAAGATAATTGGACTAAGCGTGGCCAATTATCGCTATCAGTGATTGGTGCTTGCCAATTTTTAGGTAAACCAGTAGTTTCAGTATCAAAAAATAAATACATAAATTAAATAAAAAAATAAACACCGCCTAATTATTGTGTTTAATTTATTTAAACACTAAAAAAATTAAACAATGTTATTAAGCTAAGTCAATTTCTTGATCGGGTTCTAGAACTTGCTCTTCATCATTAGAAAATACTTGATTTTTTACAATCTTATTAGGGACTACTTTTTCTGGTCGACCCTTAAAATCAACTGGCTGCAAGGAATTCAGACTATTTAAAGAAATTGGACTAGGAGTTTCTGGGATATCTTCAACTTGAGATAATTCTTGAGACTTAGCTTGTTTACGATTTTCTAGGGCTAAGCGCTTTTCTTCTTTTTTAATTTTTAAACAATCCTGACAAAAAACCGGACGAATACCATCAGGCACAAAGGCAGTGTAGGTGGTTTTTTGACAAAGCGAACAAACAGACTGATGTTCTCCTTTTATTTGATTATCGCCTGAAAAAGTTGGCTGATCATTATTTACCCTAGATTCAGCTTCTTGACGATTATTAACTGGAATTTGATTAATTGGCCCAAGGCTTGGTTTAATTAAATTACTTGGGGCTTTGGTTATAATATTATTAGCTCCCTTTTTAGCTACTTTTTCATCAATATAATTTTCATGCCAACGTAAAATTTTATCTTCAACCAAGGATCGCTGATTAGCATATTTTTCACGAGAATAATGAATCACTTTATCAAAATTATCAGTTTGTTCTTCATCTCTAAGCGGAGGAAGCCCACGACCAGAAAATGGCGAAGAAGCTAGGCCATCAATCATTAACTTTAAATACATTTCATATTTTGGTAAATTTACCAAATCTTCTTCATTAAATACGGGAGCAAATTCTTTGGCTAATTCTTCAGCATCAGTTGCCCCAACGCGAAAAGTAATCATAGTTCCTACATTGCCAAAAACAGCCGCCTTAACACTATCGCTCAGCTGTTCAATGTATTGATGGGCTAAGATTAAATTAAGACGATATTTCCGAGCTTCGGATAAAATATTAGCAAAGCTTTCCGTAGAAAAATTTTGAAATTCATCAATATATAAATAAAAATCTTTACGATCCTTTTCTGGAGTATCAACTCGACTCATAGCCGCTAATTGAATTTTGGTAATCATCATTGCTCCCAATAAAGCAGAGTTGTCTTCACCAATCCGACCCTTACTTAAATTCATAATTAAAATTTTACCTTCATCCATTACCTGCCGCAAGTTAATAGAGGATTTTACTTGGCCAACAATATTTCTCATTAATGAACTAGATAAAAATTGTCCGACCTTGTTTTGAATTGGCGAAACCGCTTCCGAGGCAAATTTATCAGCATAGGAGGAAAATTCTCTTTCCCAAAAGGCCTTAACTACTGGATCTTTAATATTAGCGACCACTCGTTTACGATAAGCTTTGTCTGACAACATCCGAACTACCCCCAATAAAGTTGATCCCGGAAAATCTAAAATTGCTAAAATGGCATTACGTAAAATATATTCCAAGCGTGGCCCCCAAGAATCAGCCCATAATTTTTGAAATACTCCGATCAGGCCCGAAGCAACTAAATGACGCAAATGAGGTTCAACTTGCTCAACGACATTAAAGGCAATTGGATATTCAATATCAGACGGATTAAAGAAAACAACATCATTAATGCGATTATTGGGAATATATTGAATAACTTTTTCTGCCAAATCACCATGCGGATCAACTATCGCTAAACCATGGCCAGCATGAATATCGCCAACAATCATGTTTTCTAAAATTGTCGATTTGCCCATACCGGTTTTTCCAATTAAATACATGTGACGACGCCTATCATCTTGCTTGATACCAAATTTTTTAAATTGATTACGGAAAGTTGTTTGGGCAAAAACTGAAATATCTTGACTCATAAAAATAAATTAATTTACCTGGGAGTATTATTAGCTAAGTTTAATAATTGATTATAAATAGCCCCTAATTGAGCAATTAAATCTTGTAATAATGGCGGGAGATAAACAAAGGCGGCAGCAATCACTAAAATGATTAAAGCAATTTTAGCGGCCCCAATCATTCTTTGCCATACTACATATTTATAAACAGAATTAGTCATGTTTTTTAACTCCTGACTAATAACTAGATTTTTTTGTAATAAATCTTTTATTTCCCTTAAATCAACTTGGCTATCTTCTTGATTCTCTTGATTATTAGCCGAATAATTATTATTGTCAGCATTTGACTGGTGGTGATTCATATATTTATTATTAACTATCAAGGCCACGAGCTTGACAGTCCTTAACATATTTTTGGCCTAAATTAGCCATTTTTTTCATATCTTGATTAGTGAACGATTTTTTTCCAGCAAATTTAGGATTAACTAAAGTGGTGTTAGATTTAAATTTTTGTAAATACCAACGTTGAGCTCCCACTAAATTCTTAGCCATAATAGCAACATCTTTTTTGGTGTGCAACCCGGGCACCAAGGTAGTTCTAAATTCATGCGGAATGTCTTTACTAATTAACATTTTAACACTTTTTTTTAAAAGATGATAATCAACAGGGACCCCAACTACCAACTGATATTTCTCCCAAGGAGCCTTAATATCCATAGCAACATAATCAATTAATTTATCCTTCCATAAATCGGCTAACATTTTAGGATTAGTGCCATTGGTGTCTAATTTAACCAATAGGCCCAATTTTTTTATTTTAGCAATAAACTCAGGTAAATCAGGATGAAGGGTCGGTTCACCCCCAGAAATGACCACCCCATCCAATTTTTTAATTCTTGACTTTAAAAAAAGAAAAAGATCTTTCTCCTTAATTAAAGGGGGATCTTTTTCTGTATGTCTTTTGTCCGACTCCTTAATCTGGGGCCAGACAAGCATAGGGTTATAACAGAAATGGCATCGAAAATTACATCCTTGAGTAAAAATAATCGCCGCCACGTTATCCGGATAATCCAATAAGCTTAATTTTTCTAATCCGCCAATTTGCATAAAATAAAAAGAAATCTTGGGCGGGCACGGCGGAAAAATGCCCTGCTTGATCTTTATGTTGTTCCAGCCCGACCACCCGAAACTTCCAGTAAATAATTAGTTAGCCTCAACATTAACTTTAAAAGTCTTGCGATCTTTATATTCAGAGGCTTTTCCTGGATTATAATTTCGAACTGGCGTTAACCAACCAACTACGCGGCTGTAAACAATGCACTCTTGTCTTGGTTTTTGAATTGGGCTCATAGTGACAAGCATGGTAATCAGCAAATAGAGAGAATTCTCCACTATTTCCAGATTAGCCTATATATAAATTATAAAATAAATTTTTCAATCTAGCAAGTTAGCAGTTTAGCCCTGCGATTGTCTTAAATTTTCAATATTTGTATCCATCATCACCTCTTCAGAATAACCATTTTCTTCATCACATTTAGGACAATACTGGTGTTCACCAGCTAAATAACCATGTTTAGGGCAAATAGAAAAAGTAGGGGTAATGGTGAAGTAAGGGAGGTGATAATTATAAACAATTTTTTTCACTAATTTTTTAGCAGTTTTACCATTTTCTAAACGCTCTCCTAAATAACCATGCAAAACCGTTCCTCCGGTATATTTTGTTTGTAGACTATCTTGTAAATCAAGGGCGGAAAAAATATCCTCAGTAAAGCCAACTGGTAAATGAGTAGAGTTGGTATAATAAGGAGCCATTCCTTCTTTAACGGCCTCTGGGTTAGCACAAGTAATTTGAGGAAATAACTCTTGATCTTTTTTAGCAAAACGATAAGTACAACCTTCGCCAGGAGTGGCTTCTAAATTATATAAATTATTAGTTTCATTCTGATAGTCCATTAATTTTTCTCGCATAAAGTCTAAAATTTCCCCAGCCACTGCCAAACCTTCTTTGGTACTAATGTTTTTACCCATTAAATTAACCAGGGCTTCATTCATTCCATTAATTCCAATGGTACTAAAATGATTTTGCCAATAATTACCAAACCGTTCCTTAATGTCAGCTAAAAAATGACGAGAATAAGGATAAAGACCATCTTCGGTAAATTTTTCCACTACTTTACGTTTAATTTCTAAACTTTCTTTAGCTAAATCCATTAAGCGGGTTAGCCGGTCTAGAAGCTCTTCTTTACTTTGAGAAATAAAACCAAGACGAGCTAGATTAATAGTAACTACTCCTAGGCTGCCGGTAAGAGGATTGGCGCCAAACAAGCCGCCCCCTCGTTTACGTAATTCGCGATTATCTAAACGCAAGCGACAACACATTGAGCGCGCATCATCACGATTCATGTCAGAATTTACAAAATTAGAAAAATAAGGAATTCCATATTTAGCCGTCATTTCCCAAACTGGCTCCAAGGATGGACGATCCCAATCAAAGTCTTTATCAATATTATAAGTAGGGATTGGAAAGCCAAATACTCGACCCGTAGCATCACCCGCCAACATTACTTCGGCAAAAGCTTGATTAAACATATCCATTTCTGCCTGAAAATCTTTATATTTTTCCGGCATTACTTGGCCACCAATAATTACATTTTCTTCACCAATTAAAGGTGAGGGGGTAACATCGAGGGTAATGTTAGTGAAAGGGGTTTGAAACCCTACCCGAGTAGGCACATTAATATTAAACATGAACTCCTGTAAACCTTGTTTTACCTCTTTAAAAGATAAGTTGTCATAACGAATAAAAGGTGCTAAGTAAGTGTCAAAATTAGCAAAAGCCTGAGCTCCAGCTGCTTCACCTTGCATAGTATAAAAAAAGTTAATAATCTGACCCAAAGCACTCCGAAAATGTTTAGCCGGCTTACTTTGAATTTTTTCCGAGACTCCTCCAAATCCCCGAATTAATAAGTCTTTTAAATCCCAACCACAGCAATAAGGGGCTAACAATCCCAAATCGTGAATATGAAAATCGCCCTTAACATGGGCATCACGAATTGATTCAGGGTATAGTTTATTTAACCAATAACGAGCAGAGATAGCAGAAGCAATGTAGTTATTAAGCCCTTGAACTGAAAAGCTCATATTGCTATTTTCTTTTAAACGCCAATCAGCTCGCCCCAAATAATCTTCCATTAATTTTTCTTCAGAAGTGTTCTTGCTTAAATCTCGAAGTTGACGATGTTGTTCTCGATAAATAATATAAGCTTTAGCCGCCTTAACCTGTTGATTCTTAATTAAAGTTTCCTCTACTACATCTTGAATTTCTTCAACTGCTGGAATACTGTTACTATGAAATTTTTTATTAAGCTGATCGATAGCTTCCTGATTCAGCTTTTCAGCCAACCCATGGTCATCGACTTCCACTGCCAACAAAGCTTTATAAATAGCTTCAGTAATTTTCTTATCCTCAAAATCAACGATATCACCCGTTCGTTTTCTAATTTTTGTAATCTTAGCTGACATGGGAAGTAAAGATTTAATAAGAAAAAATTTAAAAATTAATTAAGGAATTTAAATCTTTTCTAATTAAAACAAGATTATTTATCTTTTTTATTTTTTAATAATTTATTTAACTCTTGTCTAAATTCGCTAGCGTCTTTAAAGGATTCATAAACTGAGGCGTAACGAATATAAGCAACCTGATCAGCTTTTTTTAGTTGTTTCATCACGGCCACTCCAATTTGACGAGAGGTAATTTCGGTTTGACGTAGTTTTTGTAAATCACGCTCAATACAGTGAATAATTTTTTTAAAACGATCATCAGTAATTGGTCTTTTTTCAAAAGCTTTACGTAAACCACTAACTAATTTATCACGGTTATAAGACTCCCTACGACCATCGCGCTTAACAATCATTAATTCAAGTAATTCCATCTCTTCATAGGTGGAAAATCTTAAACCACACTTGAGACATTCGCGACGACGACGAATCGACAAGCCGTCAGAAGCGACTCGCGAGTCAACAACCTTAGTATCAATAAAATAGCAAACAGGACATTTCATAAAATCCTATATTTAGTGGCCTATTTTTTAGATTAACCACTAAATGTTGTATATATTTAATTTTAGCAAATTTTTACCCTAGGGTCAATTAAGCTAATTTTACAATAAAATATTAACTTTTAAAACTTATCCACAGGTAATTAAAAAACCGTAACCCTCGGTTACGGTTTTAAATCAAACTATTTTATAATTTAACCCATTTTTTTCCGGATAAAGGCGGGAACACTTAAATCATCTTCCTCCTCTTCCTTTTTGTCGGCTACTTCGGGTTTAGTCTTTTTTTCAATTAAAGGTTTTAAGGGAATTTGTTTAATAGTAGAAAGTTTTGATTTTTTTTCTCCCCAAAAAGAGGTTGGAGCGCTAGTTTTTTCTTTATTAACTTCATTTTCAATAAAAGGATTGGGGGTATAGGTTTTATTATTATCTAAATTTGGCTTGCCTTTACCATCAAAGCCGGTGGCAACAACCGTAATTTTAATCTGGTCTTTCATTTGTTCATCAATGACTGCCCCAAAAATAATTTTAGCATCCTCATCGGCGGCGGCAGTAATGACTTTAGCGGCTTCACTAACTTCACTCATACTTAAGTCTGGGCCACCAGAAATAGTAAACACAATTCCCTGAGCACCATCAATGGACATATCAAGTAAATTAGAGTTGATAGCGGCCTTAGCAGCTTCCACCGCCTTATTTTCACCGTTAGCCTGACCAATGCCCATTAAAGCCGAACCCGCATTCGACATCACAGCTTTAACATCAGCGAAGTCAGCGTTAATAATTCCCGGAACAGTAATAATTTCAGCAATTCCTTGAACACCTTGACGTAAAATATCATCAGCAATATTAAAAGCTTCTAATAAAGAAGTCCGCTTATCAATTACTTGCAATAATTTATCATTGGAGATAGTAATAATGGTATCAACTTTATCAGCGAGCTCAGCAAAAGAACGGTCGGCAATATTTTTTCTTTGACCACCCTCAAACATGAAAGGCTTAGTAACCACCGCCACCGTTAAAGCTCCCAAATCATGGGCAATCTGAGCAACAATTGGTGAAGCACCTGAGCCGGTGCCACCACCCAAACCACAAGTTACAAAAACCATATCGCAGCCCTGAAGAGCTTCTTTAATCTCATTACGTGATTCTTCGGCAGCTGCCTTGCCCAAATCAGGATTCATTCCCGCCCCTAAGCCCTTAGTAGCGGTTTTCCCGATATGAATTTTTTCGTTAGCTAAACTATAGTGTAAAGCTTGAATATCTGTATTGATAGCGACAAACTCTACACCCTTAATTCCCCGTTCGACCATTCGATTAATCGCACTACCACCGCCACCACCAACGCCAACTACTTTAATTCGGGCAAAAGTTTCGATATCTGGTTTTATTTCTGCCATAAAAGATAAAATAAATAAAGCCAATTTTAAATAATTGACAGTTTTTAATTAGGAATAATTTTTTTTAATGCTTTGCCAACAAAATTTTTAGTTTTACCCCAAGCATTATTCAAATTAAATTTCATTGTACTAGATGAATTAGCAAAATCTTGATTCATCCCCGCCACCACTAAACCAAGAGCAGTTAAAAACTCAGGATGACGAACCTTATCAATTACCGCACTGACATTTTTAGCACTTCCAACTGAAGCAGGCAACCGTAGTTTATTTTTAGCGGTATCGATTAAGCCAGTTAGCTGAGCCCCTGCTCCAGTAAACACGGCGCCAGCAGGCAACATCCCTGAGCGATCTATTTTTTTTAATTCATTATCAATTTTTTCTAAAATTTCTTCAACGCGAGCCTCAATAATTTCAGCTACATAACGACGAGAAATAACATTAATGTCATCATTAATTTCTTCTTCTTCGGCTAATTGGCTAATATCAACCTCATCATCTTTATGAAAACTTTCTGGCAAGGTGCTTCCATATTCCAGTTTAATTCTTTCCGCTAAATTAATTGGACAACGTAAACCGAGGGCAATATCGTTAGTGATGTACTCTGATCCTAGTGGCAAAACAGCGGCGTGAATTAAGTTGCGTTCTTCATAAACCGCTAAAGAAGTGGTGTTAGACCCCATATTAATCAAGACAACTCCTAATTCTTTTTGTTTAGGACTCAAAACCGCTTCAGCCGCCGCTAAAGGAGCCAACATTAAGTCATCAATCTCTAAACCAGTTCGATAAATTGCTTTAGTTAAATTATTTTTTTGGGTACTTAAACAGTGAACAATTAAAGTTTCAACTTCTAAGCGGATGCCGCTCATTCCAATTGGGTCTTTAACGTCAAATTGATTATCAACTCCAAAACGAATAGGAATAATGTGAAGAATTTCATAATTAACTGGAACTGCTAACGCTTTAGCCGCTTCAATAGCCCTGGCCACATCATCATCACTAATTTCTCCATTGCTTTTACTAACCGCGACCACTCCTTTGCTGCGTTCACATTTAACATTAGGGTCATTAATACTGACAAAGACCTTAGAAATTGGGACACCAATAATTCTTTCCGCTTTTTCCAAACAAGCTGAAATTGAGGAAGTAGTTTCTTCGATGCTATTAACCATGCCCCGACTAACGCCAGCCGTTGGCGAAGATACCGCCCCAATAATTTGTAATGACGTGCCAGGCATTTCAGAATTAATCTGCCCAACAACCAACCTAACTGAGGTGGAACCAATGTCTAGCCCAGCAATAATATCTTCCTTCATAAGCGATTATTAAAAATATTGTTTTTATCAAAAAATCAAAAAACAAAAAATTAAAGATGATTTTATAATTCTTATTATATTATAGTAAATTTTTCAGATATTAACAATATCAAGAACAAAAAGATAAATTTCTCAAATTAAACCAAAAAATCAAATAAATTAAAGTAGGCAGACCAAATTATTTCCGCCCAAAAAATGGCTAAAATTGCCCCAAAAGCTAAAAAAGTACCTAAAGGTAAACGAGAATGCCAATGTTTTTTCTTGATTAACATTAAAATAAGACCAACTAATGATCCTAGTAGATAAGCAACAAAAACTGCCGCTAAAACTGCCGGCCAACTAGACAGTAAAAACCCCAAAAAAGCACCTAACCAAATATCACCCTCTCCCAAGCCCTTGCCTTTAGTAATTACAAACTGTAAACCAAAAAAAATCGCTAATATTCCAGCGCTAAGCAATGGTTGCCACCAAATTTGACCAATTAAAACATTGAATAACCAAAAGATTGGGGCAAAAATAACTAGTAAATTAATCGGGATTAATAAAAATCGCCAATCAAACACTAAAATAAAAACTAATAAAAAGCCGGCCAACCAATCTCTTAATAACATCCAAATAACCCCACTGTTAACCAGGGTGGGCCATAAATCAACCAAAGAGACTAATTGATAATCAAAGGCCTTAAACCAAGCAATTAGCCATAAAATAGCGATTGATAGTTCAACTAGAGGATATTGCCAAGAAATTTTTTGCCGACAAAATCGACAATGACCGCCTAAAAAAATAAAGGAAATAATTGGTAAATTATCATACCAAGCGATTTGCTTGTTACACTGGGGGCAAATTGAACGTCCTAAAATTGAACGCTTAGTCGCTAAACGCCACACTAAAACATTAGCAAAACTACCCAGTGACAGACCAATTAAAAAAATAACCAGACCAAAGATTAACATAAAAATTTAAGGATTTAATAAATTGTCAACGATTGTTTGATAAAAATTAGCTTCCTCTGGCTTGTCTAGTTCTTGATAAAGCCAAGAAATAGTTTGTGGCCAGCGAGAATTATTGGGCTCCTGTTCAAATAATTCTTGATAATAATTAAGAGCTGATAATAAATCCCCAGATAAATAATAAATATTTCCTATGTTTTCTAATAAATAAAAATTATCAGGATGATACTGATAGGCTAATTGATAGGAATTAATTGCAGCGGCATATTCTTGATTGCCAGCCTGGGCCTGACCAAGGCCAAAAAATAATAAATAATAATAAAATTGTAACTCTTTCTGATGACGCTCACTCAAACGAGAATCGTTAACATCTGGCAATAAACTAAGGGCTTGACGATAATCAGTAATCGCCTCTGAATAATTAGCTTGACTTAAATAGCAAGTCGCTCTTTCTTGATAAACCATTGGACGGGCGGGACTGAAATAAATTAACTGATCATAATATAACCAAGTTTCAGGAGCTAACAAACTACAAGCAATTTTCGCCTTAATTAATAAAGAATTATAATCCTTAGTATTTAACTGCGGATAAACTTGTTGTAAATAATTAAGACTAATTTTCTGGAATGAAGGGTCAAGCAAATGTTGGTGGTCAATTAAATAACGAATTGTAAAATTTTGATAATGTTTTTTTTGAATAGGGCTCCTAACTTTTTCTAGCGCTTGAAAGCAAAACCGTAAATTATCTTCAATTTTTAATTGGGCTTGTTGCTGGCAGTGAAAAAATAAATGGTCAGCCTGAATATTAGTCTTAATAAATAACCAGAAATTAATAATTAAAACAATATTTAAAATAATTAACAGGCTAAGAATTATTCGTTTTAATAAGGTTGATTGATTTTTTAAAAACAAATTTTGACGACTAGCAAAAATCTTCTGTCGTAAATTCAATAATAATAATTGTAAACGATTATTAGTTTTTCGACCAGAAGATAAGAAATGAGCAAAAAATATTGCCAGTAAAATTATTAAATAAAAATTACTGGCTACTGAAGAAAAACCAAAGGCCAGGGAGATTAAATAACTTACTAAAAATAACCATAAACTTAAAAACTGCCAATAAAAATTAGGATCACGAATCGCTTCAAAAAATAAAATAATAATAAATAGCCATAAACTAGCATGAAATAACAGGCCCAATAAACCAAAATTTAATAAAATATCGAGTAATAAATTATGAGCTCGATCAGGATAGTCGTTAACTTGAATAAACAAAGCCCAGTCTGGCTGATAAAATTTAACAAACACATTTCCCCCTTGTTCTAGGCCGTAGCCGAGAAGAGGGCGCTCGCGCACAGACTGCCAAGCAGCTTGATAAAAATATAAACGAGCAGCTGAACTGCCGCGACTAATGTCCAGTGAACTAGTTAAGCGATTGTCAGGTAAAATAGGGGACCTAATTAAAAATAAACCGGCAATAAATAAGCCAAAAATTAACAATAAGAAATATTTTTTAAAACGTCGCTTAATCGCTAAGAAAATAAAAACAATTAAAACTAAGACGCCGGCCAACCAAGCAGCCCGAGAAGCACTAAAATAAATAGCGAGAGTCTGACTAAGAATATTAACAAGAAAAAATAAGCGCCAATAAACCTGACGGCTAAAAAAATAGGCAGCCAAGCTAGCTCCTATTGTCAGTAAAAGAAAAGAGGCTAAAAGATTAGGCTGTCCTAAGCTAGAAATAATTCGATCAGCCATCACTGGCTCTTGCCAATGGTAGCTATCAAAACCAAAATATTGTAAAAATCCATATAGGCTAACCAGTAAGCCCGCCAAACTAGCTGCTACTATTAAAATCCTAAAATTAGTCGCAAATCTTTGTTGATAATTAAATTGACGACCAGTAATTGCTAATTGATAAGCGACTAAAAAAAAGGTGATAAAATAAGCTAAGTAAATTGTTAAACCCTGTTGACGGGCATAACTTCCAAAAATTGACTGAATAAAATCTCCGCTTAAAACCAAGCTATTAAAACCCAGGAGTAAAAAAAACGCAATTATCAAGTATATCAATACTTGTAATAAGGTTTTTTTATCAGCAGATAATTGGGGGAGAAAATACCTGTCTGGCCCTAAGGCTAAGTATTTTATTAAGCTAAATAAAATTAAAACAAATAAAAACAAATAAAAATACAAGGCCTTAAAGAGTTCAAAAACATTAGCTGCTGGGGCGCTACTGGAAAAAATTAACGGCAAAACAACGATCATAATCGCTATAAAAGCCAGGGGCAAGTAGTCAATAAAATTAATTAATCGCTTAAACATACACTAATTATAACATAAAAAGAGAGCTCTGATTAGCTCTCTTTTATTAATAATTTGAATAATTTAACGAGATAAGCGGCGATTTAAAACAGTTAGCAAGAGGCTACTGAGGAAAATAGAACTATAAGCCCCGCAAAAAATACCAATCATTAAGGCAAGCACAAAATCCCGAATTGTCTCTCCGCCAAAAAAGAAGACGGCCAATAAAACAAGTAGGGTTGTTAAAGTAGTGTTAATTGAGCGGGCTAAAGTTTGGTTAACGCTGTCATCCACCGTTTCTTCAAAGGTAGTATCAGATTTAGGCAAATTTTCTCGAATACGATCAAACACTACAATTGTGTCATTAACGCTATATCCCAAAACCATTAAAAGGGCGACAATAAATGAAGTGTTTACCTCAATTCCGTAAAAATGGCCTAATAAAGCAAACACTCCTAGGGTAATTAGTAAATCATAAAATAAAGCAAAAACAGCCACTAGGCCATATTTCCAGGAAGCAATTGGTTTGGATACTTTTTGAAAGGCCAAGGCAATATAAATAATAATAATAAAAATAACAAAAATAAATATCCAAAAAGATTTACTTTTTAATTCTTGGCCAACCGAGGGACCAATGGATTCAAAACGAATTTCCTCTAGAGCGCCTAGATCCTCAGACAAAACCGCTAAATTAGTAAGCACTTCTTGGTGAGTCGTTTCTTCAATTTCTTTAAAACGAATAATTAAAGATTCATCGGTCGGTTGAACCACCAGGCTGCCTAAATTTAAATCACCAAGTACTTCGTAAACCTTAGTAACGGTTGGTTGCTCATTAGCAAACCTAACCTCCAATAAACTGCCACCAACAAAATCAAGGCCTAATTTTAAACCTAAAGTAGCTAATAAAATAACGGAGGCAATAACTAGGGCCGCTGATAAACCAAGCCATAAACGGCGATGTTTAGTAACATTAAGTTTAGTCATAAATATCAGGGTTAATAATTTAACTATTTTTACGAGACAAACCTAAAAGCCAAGGATACTTTTCTAGCCAAGCTCCCTTGCTAAAACGGAGCAAAATTCGAGTAATCACAATACTACTAAACATAGAAATAGACACTCCAATAAATAAAGTCGCTCCAAATCCTTTAACTAATCCAGTACCAAAAGTCATTAGGACAAAACAAACTAAAATGGTAGTGATGTTCCCGTCTCTAATTGATGGCCAAGCACGACGGAAACCCTCATCAATAGCTGCTCCTAAGGGTTTACCACTCTTCAATTCTTCCCGCATTCGTTCAAAAATTAAAATATTAGCATCAACGGCCATTCCAATTGATAAAATGAATCCGGTAATGCCAGCCAATGTTAAGGTAACCGGATTAATGGCATAATAAACTAAAAAAACAATCACTACAAAAAATAAAGCAATTGATATTAAACCATCAAATATTTTTAATTCATTAAAAACCAAAGTAAATAAGGAGATTAATAAAATAATAAAAACTAAAGCTAAAGCAAGGGGCATGACTTTAAAAATAGTCATCACCGCCAAAACATAGGTAGCTAATGAAACTACCGCTAATAATCCAGGCAAGCGATAATAAAATAACATAAACAAAGAAACCAATAAAAAACCAAATAAACCAGCAATTAAACTACTATTAATTGATTTTTGACCCAAGCTAGCACCTACTGTTTGTTGACCAACTAAGGTAATCGGAACTGGTAAAGCTCCGGTATTTAAGCGCTGAACTAGCAATCTAGCTTCTTCAACATTAAATTGTCCCGAGATGATTGCTTGACCATCAGGAATTGACTCATTAACAGTTGGGACACTAATTGGATAACCATCTAAGAAAATCGCTACTGGTTGACCAATATTACGACCAGTGATATCAGCAAATAGACTACTGCCTTCGCTATCAAATTCCAGAGATACCTCTGGAGAGCCATCATTAGGATTAAACTGTAAGCTAGCTCGTTTTAAATTTTTACCAGTCAACTCAGTATTCTTCCAACCAATTTCGGAATCAATCGCTGGTAACTCTAAGTTAGGAGAAAAACTCAGACTAGCTACTAAATATTCTGTTTCTTCAGGGCTAGCTTCATTGTTGGTTGCATCGTCTTCTAAAAAGGGGTTACTAGAAACTCGACTATCTAATAATTGTAAAATTTGATAACTATTAGAATCAAACCATAATTCAGGTAATAAATCGCCTGAATTTAATTCCGATAAAACAGCAAACAATTCGCCATCATCCGCTTCTTTTAACCAGGTGCCAGAATTAAAAACTGCTTCAGAGTAATTATTGTTAGCTAAGTCTTCTAGGGCTGTTCCACCAAGAGCTAAGGATAGAGCTTCTTTGGAAGTATTTAAGGCCTTAGCATCAGCTTCTGCAGAAATTTGATCAAATTCTAAAGAGAGAGCCTCTTCGTCTTGTTCTTTAAATTCTAAAATAGGGGTTTCTCCAATAATTCGAATGGCTTCGTTGACATCTTTAATCCCCGCTAACTCCGCAATAATTCGGTAATCACCAACAATCGTCCGATTAACTTGAACTACCGGCTCACTAACACCAGTCACATTTACGCGACGTTCAATAATGTCGCGAACTCCTTCAAGAGCACTCATTCGATCTTCTTCCGGAATGTTTTCGACATTAGCTTCATAAATTAACTGGGTGCCACCCTGGAGATCTAAACCTAAAATAAAAGAACGTTCCGGAGCTTGAGGTAAAACAATTAAATTGTTGGTTGACTTAGCAATTTTACTAACTGTCTGATTATAGACACCATCGGCAGCTGTAACAAAAGCAATCCCGGCAAAAATAATTACCGATAATAAAATTAACCAACGACGACTTTTGGCATTAAGCCAAGATTGTGAAACTTTTTTAGACATAAAATTAACCAATAATAAAAAGGCTACTAAACTTTTTCCATCTTAAAACAAAGTTGTTAAAAAATCAAGATGGCTTGATATTTTTGCTATTTTTGCTAATCTATAAGCAATGGTTTATAATAAATAATAAATTAATTAACTAATAATTATATGTTAATTCCTACAGTAATTGAAAAGGATGGGCAAGTCGAGCGAGCTTATGATATTTATTCTCGACTCTTAAAAGACCGGATTATTTTTTTAGGTGAAGCAATTGATGATCGCGTAGCTAATATTATTATTGCTCAATTCTTATTTTTAGCCGCTGAGGATAAAGATCGTGATATTAAATTTTATATTAACTCGCCTGGTGGCTCAGTTAGCGCTGGTTTAGCGATTTATGACACCATGCAATATGTTAAATGTGATGTCTCAACAATTTGTGTTGGCCTAGCCGCCTCAATGGGCTCTTTATTATTAGCAGCCGGGGCTAAAGGCAAACGATTAGCTCTCCCAAATAGCGAGATTATGATTCATCAAGTGATGGGCGGGGCTGAAGGGCAAGCTTCAGATATTAAAATTAGAGCTGAACATATTTTAAAAATTAAAGATAAAATGAATAACTTATTATCTCTCCATACTGGCCAAAAAATTACTACCATTGAAAAAGACAGTGATCGTGATTATTTTATGACCGCCCAAGAAGCTAAATCTTATGGCTTAATTGATAAAATTATTAGTAAAGAATAAATAAAAATTTTATCTAATATTAAATAAAAATCACCTCTACATTCAGAAGGTGATTTTTTTATCAATTACTCTAATTTATCGTCAACTCTTTAAATTATATTTATTGATAATTTAAAGTGTCTAAAAATAAAGCTAAGGCTCCAAAATGATTAAAGTCGATATCAGTAGCAAAATAAGAAATTACTAAAATATAATTAAGGTCAGGGGAGGTAAAGTAAACAATTTTGCCGTCCTCACTCAAAACGCCGACACCTAGACCTGCTTGTAAAATTCGATTACTGGGAATTGGCGCTGAAGTGCCAAACTCATTAGCGTACCAAGAAAAGACATTTAACTGATTTTCATTTTCACGACGAGATAATTGAATCATTGAACCATCGGGTGATGACATTAACCAAACATTATCATCAATTGTTTGAATTTCCCAGTCAAGCGGATATAAAAAGCTTAAATTAGTAGATTGATACTTAATAGCTGGAAAATCTTCAGACAGTCGACCCTCACCCAAAGGATTATAATCATTGTTAATTTCTTCTAAATCAGGGTAGCCGTCACCATCGGTATCTGCATTAAGGGGGTCGGCCCCAAGAAATTCTTCAGCTAAATCACTGAGGCCGTCATTATCACGATCAACAAAAGAAACCGTCAACAAAGAAACTCCGGGATCTTCTTCAGGGGGATTAATAAAGGGGTCTTCCTCAATAATCGGAACTTCAGAATCTTCAGGAATATCAATAATAATAGGATCTTCAGGAATATCAATAATAATAGGATCTTCAGAAGGAGCGGGGGTAACTGGTTGAGTTGGCTGGGGAGTAACGGCAGTAATTGGAGAGGTCGGCTGATCAGGAATTTCTAAAGAGGGAGCAATTAAGTAACGATAACCAAAATATAACAAAGCGATAATAATCAATCCTCCGGAAATAAAAATGACTAAACCAATTTTTTTGGTGCTAGTTTGTCCGCCTCCCTGTTTAACGCTTTCATTATCATAAGTTACCCCACTCAAAGATGATTGACTGGGCATAACATGAATAATTATTTCTTGATCTAAATTAGGCTGGGGCTCAATCGGTGGTTGATTGGTTATTTCCGCTTCTTCTTTGTTCCTATTGATTATTTTCATAATAATTTATTGTTGAGATAATGTATTGATAAATAAAGCCAGCGGTCCGCTGTGGTTTATATCATTATTATCAATTTCTAAAAATAATCTTAAAATATAGTTATTATCAGCTGAGGCAAACATTAAATTAAAACCATCAACTGTCACAATTCCCGCTCCTAATTGCGAATTATAAACTAAACGATCACTGGTCACTGGATTAAGGTCAGAAAAAGTGGAGGCATACCAAGTGAAAATATCTGGCAATTGGTTTTGCTCACGAGTAATTTTTACACTAGTTTGATCAATTGGTGATTTTAGTTGCCAAGTATTGTCATTTAGACGATTAACTGACCAAGTAGGTGAATAAAAAAATGATAAACCACTGTCAGTAAAGTTTAGCACAGAAAAATTAGGGGGCAAAGTCCCCTCATCTAAAGGATTATAACCATTCATTAGCTCTTGATAATCACTATAGCCATCGCCATCAGTATCAGCGCTAAAAGGATCAGCCCCAATCAACTCCTCAGTAATATCACTTAAACCATCGTTATCACTATCTAACAAGGGAACATCCCGCCAAGAAATTTTAATTTCGGCTGGATCTAAGGGTTCAATATATTCATCCTCATCAATAATATCTGGCAAGATAACCACATCCTCCAGATCTTCTTCATCGTCAAGTAATAAAAAGGGGTCAATAAATTCAGGGGAATCTAATATGTCATCAAAATCATCTAAATTTTGATTACTATCGGTCACGATGGGCGTAGCGGGCGTTGATTCTGAAAATTGATCAAGGACGCCAAAAAATCTTAAAGCAAAATAAGCACCACCGGCCAGCAAAACTACTATTAACACGATAATTAGAGGTTTCATTATTTTATTAGAACCACCAGCTCTAACCTCCTCTTCATCAGCCATTAGGGGGTCGTTAGCAATTTGCGGATCTAATTTTTCAGCCTCTGAAGATAATTTCATAGTAGGCATAGATTTCATAGTGGGAGCTGAAGAATTAGGTTGCTGAGTGACCATCTTAGTGGCATCATTTGGCAAATCTCCTTGATCGGTATCAGCAAAAATATCATCAACTGTTTCATTTTTTTTAGTCTGCTCTGATTTAGATAAATTATCAAACATATATTTTTTAATTATTCGGCCAACAAAGGGACGATTATTTATAAATTAAAAGTAAATTTATTAAATATTTATTAAAATTATTCCCGAAGGGGCTGCATTAAAGGACGAATATCGGTCACAATATCTTCTTCGGAATTAATAATCTTATAGATTAGTGGATCACGACTGATTATTTGAGCTTGAATAGTAGAATCAACTCCTAATTGATCGAGCTCCTCTGGGCTAAGATATTCTAGGGGGATAATAATTGGTTCTTCACTGCCAGGCGATGAACTAGGAATTTGGGGGGCGAAAGATTTTTTAGGGATGAAAAAAACAACAATTAAAATTAAACTGATTAATAAAACAATACTTAAAACAATTATAAATACTTTTTTAGTTTGAGGATCATTTAATGATTTCATAGAGTTATGTTAGTTTATTGACTATTGATAACATGGGGCGCTACCAGAAATAATCCAAGAGCAGTTTTCATCTTTATTGGCCGTACAAGTAGGTTGATCTAAATATGAGTTACATTTCGGATCACAAGGCTGGGTCTTACAACAACACTCGTAATCTGATGGTGGTGGCACATCACCAGAGCCCCCCGAACAACTACTGACAGCAAAGTTGCTGCCCATATAAGTCGCCCAATAATTTATAAGATTGCCATTATTCTCATTAATAGAAACTTTGTAGTGGATACCGGGAGAAGCAAAATTTGAACAGTCGCTATTACTAACATAGCAAACATTATTAATATTATAAACCTTCTCATAAACTTGTTTTTCTGATGTATTAGGACAAATAGTAATTGCGTCATGGGTAGACATACAAAACATTCTGCCCCTTTCAAAAATATTTGGAGCATCAACCACCATGCTACACCCATTATCAAAAGTACAAAAACCCTTATTATTATCAGGCGTGGGACAGTCAGTAGAATTAATTATAGAACAATCAGTGTCTGGATAACCTTTAGCGCAAACTTGACTGGGATTACAAGATGGACAATCAATAGTGCCACAGTTTGTCCCTCGACTTAAATCATAACCACAATTCAAGCCATCATTAACCGCAGCTAAACCAGCCTTATCATCACAAGAAGTAACACAGGTGGGACACGCTGTAGTTGATTCACAACCGATAGAATAATCGCAATCATAATAACCAAGTTGACAGGTACAGGCACTATAATTATATTGACAATTTTGACACAACAAACTACCACTATTATAATTAGCGCCAGGAACATCAACACAGTTGGGGGTGGGGTTAATTTGATTATTAATTATTTCGCATTGCTCATTAGTATCTTGCTCATTAGCATCTACTATCCCATTACCGCAGACAGGTGGATTTATTCCTATGCCACCACAATCTACAGGACACGTAAGAGAATTTTCAAAAGTTGCTTGACATAAACCATCACCACAGTAGCCGCCCCCATTATAAGGTGATTTAAAAATACAATGATCACCGGTTAAAATAGGAAAAATAACTTTAGAATTAACCGGGGTACTACAAGCATATTGTTGATTAATACTACTACTTTCTGGATTAGTGGTGATTCCATAATTACCATCACAATCTTCATTGCCGTCATTATAAAAACCACCACGACCCTCAGTATTAGGGGTTTGCTTTACACCGTCGCCACAATAATTATTAATATTTAAAACAAACTGACGCGTAGTCGACGCTCCATAATTATTAGTAGCTTTAATAATAATATTATGAGCGCCAATTTTATTATCAGCGCCTTGACCAGTTAAAATCCAATCGGAAACATAAGAACCACTCTTATTAGCAACAAAAATATTGGAAGAATCATAATTATAATAATCAATTAATTCTTCGGTCTCGAGCAATTTATGAAGAGCAATGTTACTAGGCAGGGTATTGGAAGAATATTGAATATTAAAATCACCTTGCTGATCAGACCCAATTAAACAAAAATATTGAGATCCGGCTCTAATTTGCCGCGGACAGACAAAATCTAAGCGAGGCGGAGTAATTTTTAAATTAATCTTAAAATCTAAAGTAGATTGCGCTAACATAGTGTCTCTGGCCAAAATATTTACTCTAGAAACAGTATCTTGATAGAATTTTAAACTAGTGGGTATTAGCTTGCTGACATTAACAGTCAGGGTATTACCAAGATAACTGTGAGTTTTAAGGCTATCGACTAAAATGTTAGGCGAACTAATTGATGATAAGGTATAAACGTTGGTTGGGGTATTACTTAAATTATTATCAGTAATATTAAAAGAAAATTCTAAAGGATTTATGGGATTTAGATAATAGTCAATATCACTCATTTCAATAAACGGAGCTGGATTACCAATAATTATAGGAACGGTGGTTGATATGTTAGCCCCCAAAGAATCACTCACTTTTAAGGTTACGAGATAACTACCAGCATTCCCCGCTCTAGAGGCGTAAACTCTTTTCTGGTTGGGATTGCCTGTGTCTTGTAAAGTTGGGGCTAAACTCCAACCGGGCCAAGAAGTGGCATCAGTATCTAGGACCCAGCTTAAAGGATTATTTTCAGGATCCATTACTCGAAAAAATCCACTAAATTCTTGACCCGACTCTCCCTGAAGATAATAAGAAACTAATTGGGGTGGTTGATTGCCAGTAGCAATACCGGTATAACCAGTGCCACCGGTTACACAGGCTTGGTTCGACATGGCACCCTCGGGAGTATTATAACCT
This sequence comes from uncultured Gammaproteobacteria bacterium, assembly GCA_964406935.1. Lineage (GTDB taxonomy): Bacteria > Patescibacteriota > Patescibacteriia > Patescibacteriales > UBA12465 > PWHG01. The sequence goes on along the minus strand of CAYOTM010000003.1, from coordinate 31,164 downwards.
AACATATGACTTTCTAAAACTGAACAGAGAAAATAATTAGAACCGTTAGGATCACTAGAATAAGCGATGGCGTAGCTGCCGCCCGGCATATTTAATTGATTATTATTAATCGGATCAGCAAAGGTGCCGGTTGTTTCATTCCAACAAGTAGTTAAGTCATGATCAGGACAGGGTCCTAAAATATTAATTGGATCAATTAAATTAGGATTTAATCCTAACTGTGAAAGAAAAACATTGCGCCAACTCGGCCAAGTAGAAACAGAATTATGACTAATATAAGTGCCCGCTCCTAAAATTGGATAAGTACCGTTAGCTGATTGATATCTAGTAAGGGACGCCCTAATATCGCTTAAAGCACCTAAACGTTGAACATCACGAGTAACTTTAGCTTTAACACTATCACAAAATAAACCACCGGGACACTCAGCATCAGTTAAACAACTAATTTGCTTGGCATCTCGACACATTGAAAGTGAATCACCAATTTCTTGACAAACCGTTCCGTCGTCACAATCATTATTAGATTGACAATATTTAGTAGCGATTGAACATTTTCCAGCGTCAGTTAAATTGCTGTTGAATTTCCAATGATTAATAATTCTTCCTAAAATATCAATGGTTTTTGTATCAGGATCTTGATTGTGAGAAATTAAATAAATATTAGTATATAAATTATTGCCAGCGATGTTAGCGGCATTAACATAAATAGTGCGACCATCACGAATAGCCTGATAGCCATCAACCACTAAAGACTGGGGAGAGCCAGAAAATCCTTGACTATTATACCAGTAAGTAACGCTATAATTGTTTGGATTAGGCAATACACGCACCGCGATGGCGTCTCGCTCATCAGTCGCCATAGGAATTGCTGGAGGGGTTTGAGCTTCAATGCTTTTAAATTCTAAAAAAACAATTAGACTAATAATAACAAAAGCTGCTAAATAAGTAGCTAGTCTAAATGATAGTTTTTTAAACATACAAATATAATAAATTATTTAAGGTTGATTCACTAGAAACAATTAACAAGCGACTAGTTTATTACTGGGTCGACCAAACACAGCTGTAAGAATCGTCATTATTTTCACAAGTTGATATATTATTAAATTGACCACAAGTTTGACATTCCTCGCCCCCTTCACAATAACATTGAAAAAATTGAATGGTGGCATTCATCATATTTGACTTAGCACTTTCATTGCCTGCCCCATCTAAAGCTGAAACTGTAAAATAATTAGTTCCTTCTTTAAATAAGAATGCATCTACTGATACTGAAAACGGCACTTCATCAACCGCGAAATCAAACGATTGCCCGTATAAATTTGGTGATACTCCATGGTATAAGCGTAAAGTTTTAGTATCAGCAGAAACGATAGAGCAGGTAAATTTAATAGTATTATCATTAGTTATTAATGAAAAGCTACAACCGCTAGGCACGCTTGGGGGCACTTGATCAGTTGGAGTCACAGTTTTTTGATTACGAAAAAAAGTTTCAGTTTTAGTTCGAGAAACTGCTGATACTCTAAAAATATAGCTTTTATTATTCTCTAAGTCTCTAACTATTCTCTGACAAGTATAGTTTTGACCAGCGCTAGGATTAACTGGGGTGCAAGCTTGAGTGCTTAAGCCGCTGTCAGGATCAACTGGATCACTTGGTTTAATTTCAATATAAGAAAAACTTCCAGCATTAGCTTGAGAATAGTAAATCCGATAGGTTCCCATAAAAGCTGGGTTAGAATTATAAATTAAATCAGAATTCCCTTCCCACTTTAATAAAATTGTATTACCGACCGCCTGATTAATAGCCTCAGTAATTTGACCAGCGCTCGGCGTTGTTTGCCGGAAAAAATATGATTCTCTCAAAACGTTCCAAATACATATCCCTGAATTATCAGGACCACAAGGCCCTCCTAAATTACTACAACTAGCCCCGCTGACACTACAAATTGAATTACTAGCTCCTTGAATAACAGCCGGATCAATAATGGCTGGCAAATCATCAGCTAAGGTTGGCCCACCATCATCTCGACAATAATAAAATTTATAATTATAAAGATCCACCCAAGGGCTCCAGGAATAATCAGGATTAACCGCTGGCCAGGGATTACGACAAATAAAAACATTAATATTAGAGCGGGCAATTGTACCATCACCAGTAAAGTCAAAGTTACAACAATTACTAGAACAGTTATTTAAACTATCACAAACACAACTGCTGGCAGAATTACAAGCGGAACCAACGCTGAAACGATCCATCTTAACAGTCGCCCGTAAAAAAGTGCTATCATCTTGAACGCCGTCAATCACGGAAAGAAACGCTTGATTATTTTTTAAGCCAACCACTGGATCAATATCGGCCACACCAGTTTTTTCTAATTCAAAATCCCACTCCCAATAATAACCCGTAGTTGGAGTAATTGCTTGCCCATCAAAACTATAAGCCTTAGCTGTAAATAATTTATCTTTATTTCGCACCGTATCAAAAGTAGAATCACCAGGATTGGCATCATTTTCGTTTAAATCATTTTCTGAAGTATTAAATAAATAGGAAGGGGGCGTAACCGAGGCATAATCAACCGTACAAACACCAGAGTTAGTTGCTTGATCAGACATCGTCTTAAAAGAAGTAATATAAGCTTTAGAATAAGTAACTTGATTAAATTGATAACTATCACTAGGAACAAATGAACCATTAACTAATAGCCCTGGTCCATTCATCGCTATTCCCCAATAACTAAGTACGCCTAAAGATTGATTTTCAGCCGACTCATAGCCCTTAACAATAAAGAAATAATTAGTATTATCTTTAAATAAACGACGAGGATAATAATATAAAATACTGGAGTCAACTAAATTTTCATACTGAGCTACTCCAGGGACTAAACAATATAATTTGCTACTATCAGGTGTTAAAGCTAAAGCAGTATCTAAAGCGGGGCTATAAAAATAACGATTCCATAAAGATTTAACTTGGACCAAGAAGCGAGTTAAGAAATTAGATTTTTGAGGTAAATTTTCTGTAAAAATAAAAGTGCCAGTTGGACAAGGACCACTATCGTGTTCTTCTAATAACATTACATTACCGCCAAAAGAACCGGCGTCCATTCTCTGATCAAAAGGAATAGTTAACATCGCATTACGACAAACATTAACCGCCCCAGTAGGTGGAAGCACCTGATCAGATAAAACAGATGGTCGAGCTCGACAACATGTGTCATAACCACAACCTAAGAATGCCTCGTCTCCACAATCCGCGTCCTGGGTGCAGCCACAACACAGACCTCGATTATCACCAGTACAAGGAGATTGATTAGGCTGACAAACTAAAGAGGTATTTGGAATTCCTAAATTACAAGAAGCAATTGGATCAGCCATACTACAACAACAAGTTCCACAATCTGGTGGTGTATCTAAGCTAGTAATAGTCGAACCATCTTCTTGTAAGCAAGAAAAAGGAAAACCACATAAACTGGCCTGGCAAGTTAAACTTTTGCGATTAAAACAACTTAATCCTAAACCGCTAGAACTAGCACAACCAAGATCACAAGCTGAAAGACTATTATAAGTCCCTTCTAAAAGTGGGTTAGCATCACATAAAGTTGGTTCAGCTGTTTGACAGTTATAAAAAGGACAATAACCATTATCATCACCACCCACTATTGGATCATTTTTACTACAAACTTCCGTGGCAAAATTATAACAACAGAAGCTATAATTATCACAAGAAATTTTATCATAAGAAAATTGATTACAAAAAGCTTCACTATAATTACTAGGACAACCTGATTCACAAGCTGCTTGACTAAAATAATCACCAGTTGGGGTCGGCGCATCAATCGCGCAAGTTCCAGGATCAGCTGCATCGCAATCATAATAAGCACAAGAACCAAAATTAGGATCACTCGGATCACTGCTAATTATTTGACCGCTACCTCCGCGACAAGCACTAGTTTTGGCATCAAAACAACATTGATCACTATTAGCTCGACAGTCATCTTCTCCGAGATTAGAACAGTCGACACAAACGCCCGAACCAATATTAGTGTCACAATATTTACCAGAAAAACCAGGGCAGTTACAAGCCGAGTTAGACAATGCTTGATCAATCACTCCCCCAACATAAGTTGTGCAACCAGAACAACGTCCTAGTCCGACGCCATCATCAGCTAAATCAGAGCCGCAAGTTCCTTCACATTGTAAAGGATAACAACAATCGCTTTCGCTCTGACCAATTTCACAACAACATTCACAAAATGATTGATTGCGTAAACATTCATCATTAACGCAAGTGGCGCTAGCCGAACACAACTTACTTGAAACACAGGTTCCGCCGCTACCCAAATCAGCACAACTAAAACCAGCGATGCAAGCATTACAATTTTCTATTGACCTGCAACCATAACCAATATTAATCCAACCACTAGGGCAAGAAGTTTTAATAGGAATATACCAATGACCTTGACCGCTAAACAACTGACAAGAACGAGTAGTTTCATAGGTCCCTCCGCCCAACTCATAAGTAAAGGGCTGATCAGCCGAACAAGTAGAGCCGTTTAAATTACATTTATCTAAGGAGGAAACAAAAGTACATTGATTGCCCACACAATCACTAATGCTATTACAAGAACTATCACAAGAACTAATGGCTTGTCCAAAAGGAGAAATTGAACATAAACCGGGCGAATTAGGACAGAATTCATCAACCTGACAAGCACCCAATAAATGAGCTAAGCCCTCACAACTATCAGTACCTACACCATTTCCACCATCACCTGAAAAACCAGTACTAAAACTCCATTCAAAAACGGAACTGGGAATATCTAAAGAACAATCATTTAAAGTTGTTTCACAACGATTAGCCTTAAAGGTTCCAGCTGGACAACAAATATCTAGACCGCAATCAGCATCGGTTTGACAAGGACCAATTTCAAAATTAAAATTATTGCTAGCTAATAAATTACTAGTATTAACTACTTTAAGTGGGCCAGTAATTGCCCCCACTGGAACCTTAGCTTCTAATAAATCAGCTGTACCATCTTTTTGAATAAGCCCAAGAAATAATTTATTAACATGAAAAACTGCTTGAGCACTAGAATTTGTTTGCCCAAAATATTCTCCCCATAGTTTTACTGAATAATCAGCTTGTCCTCTAATAGGAGAAACGCGACATAAGCTTGGAGGCAGAGGCAAGCTAGTATTAACCGTGAACTTATCTGGATTTAATTGTTCAGAGCTAATCGTTAAGGAACCAATATTTAAATTAATTGTATAATCACCATTAGCAATTCCTTCGGGAACCTTAACGATAATTTTATTATTATCCCAAACTGAATTAGCGCAAACCTCTGGAAAAGTATAATTAACCTCATTGCCACCTAAATAAACACTACTATTACCCTTAAAATCGCCGAAACCACTACCATAAATAGTAATATATTGGCCAATCGTTCCTTGGCTGGGCTCAAAACTAGAAATAAAAGGCGTCGCCTGAGGTTCTTGATTTTTAGTAAAATATAAATAATTGCTTTTTTGTAAAAAACCAGCAATGGTGCCAGCTACAAAAGTGCTAGCTTGGCCAGCCCCAATATAAGGGACCGAGGCACTACCAGTTATTCCCTGAGAATCATTAAAATTAGAATCAGCCGCTTTAATGTTTTGAGTATAGCTACCAAAATAAGCTTCACCATTAAATAAATTGATTCCTTGATAATTAATTAAATCATCAGCTACCCCTGATTGAGGATCAATTTCACATAAACCAGGACGAGCAATGTTATTAGGTTGAAAGTCAACTAAAACTGGACCGGGGCCAGCATTACTAGAATCTTCTTGACCATCAGCTGTTTTCACTACAATTGGACCAAGATCAACTCCAGCTGGGATAGCAATGATGATTTGAGTATCGGTCCAATGATTACTGCAAGTAGGATTAATGTCACTAGGCAAGTTTCCCGGAACACCGCCAGGCAAACTATTGTTAAAAAATAGGACTTGACTAACCCCAGATTGATAATCACCAAAATTTAAACCAAAAATAGTAATAAAATTATCTATCGCTCCATTGGGAGTAGTGGTGTCACAAGTACCCGCCCCACAATCATCATTACTGAGACAAGGGGTATTAATATTGTTAGAACAAAATCCGCCAACTGGTATAATATCTAAAATCACCGGACCCCCTTCACAGACACAAGCATCAGAACAAGTTAAATACTGACCACATAAATTATTATCCGGGACACAAGACCCTAGAGGATCACTACTACAGGGCGAACCAATACTACCAAGCGCTTTGCAGGTACAAGAAGCGCCATCACAATACCAACTAGGATCGCAAGCATCATTGTCAATGTCACACTCTGGTGTTAATGGATTGGCATCACAACTACTACCCCCGGTTCCTGGTGGAAGGGTACTACAATCAGAGCCCTCACAAACACCCCAGGCACCATCAAAACAATATCTAACGCCACCGCAACCACAGGGCTTAGTGTCACCGTCTTGACAAACCACTCCCGAGCCAATACCAGGAAAATTAATCGCTGTATTAATTACTAAAGTGACGATGGCCCAAGAAAAAATAATTATTAATAAACCAATCAAGCCATTTTTTAACATTCTTTTCGCCCTATCAATTCGTTCCACTGCTCCACCTGAGGTCATCCATAAAAAACCAGCATACATCACAACAACAACAGCAATTAAACCCAAAAAACCTAAAACAAAAGAGATGGCCCTAGAAATAGCATCTTTTAAATCTAAGTCGTCAGCTGTTTCCATGCCAGTTACTGGCGGGCTATCAAGCCCATAAACATCACTTACTTGAGCCAAGGCTGAAGTATTAACAAGAAATAAAGTAAGGGCTCCCAACAACAAGCTGAAAAAAATTAAATAAAAATAATTTGGGCGTTTCATGATAATATATTAAAAATTATTATGGCTATAATTATGGCAAGCAATTGCCCTGAGCATCTAAGATAGAGGTTGGGGCACCAAAACAACATGAAGGATTTTCTTCGCTAGCGCTACAATCAGGACCCGAGCTAGGCTTAAAACAATTTTGATAAATATTTCTCACTCCTGAGCCAACTTGGGCTCGCCAAGTAACTAAAGGCGGTAATCCTGTATTTAAAATGGTGGCGTAAGTAACATCAGCCTTACCATCTAAATTTAAGTCAACATTTTCTGAACCAATCCAATAGCCCACGGCCCCCGCATCAGTACTTAAATTAATTAATTTATGTTCAGTCGTTCCGCTGGGGCCAGTTAAAATAATCGAACCGGATCGTAAACTACTATTTAACATTAAAGAGTCAAAATAAATTTTTATTGGATCTATACTGGAAACCTCTGGAGATCCCTGTAATGGACTAACAAAATTAATATTTGGAGGATTAGTATTAATCACATCATTAATAAAAAAACTCCAACGATAATTATCGCCCGAGTCAGGGTTGGGATTATTTTCATTATAATAACTAGCAGGCCCATCAGCAAAAGAATTACGATTACCATCAAGCGAATTAAAGGCGGCATCAACAACACCATTTAAATTATTAACATCAGATGTTGGAAAATATCTGCCATCAGTGTTTTGACAAGTCTGATAGCCTAAGTCACTATTTAGGCACTGCCCAAATGGTTGATACATCAAACAGTCATTATCAGAGGCACAAGAACGTAAATCAGCGGCCCTAAGTTCTACTCGAAGATTACTATCAGCCGGTAGGCAATAAAATTTTTCCCCACAACTATTGGTGCCACATTCATTATCACTAATAAACTCTACTGTCCGATAACGATTGCTAATTCTAAATTCACCAGCTAAAATATTGCCGATACATTGGCCAGATTGACAGTTATAAGACAAACAATTACTGTTTTGGCCGCAAGCTTGACCAGCCGCTAAAGCGCCAGCTTGGTTGTTTATTACTCGAATATAATCCTGCACTAAAGTCGCTGGGCCAGAAACATTAAACGGATTAATCGCTTCGTTAAAGTTAATTTGAATAATAGAATTCATTGGCCCATCAGCACTATCATTAATAATATAACTAGTGCCCCCATTAAGCCCGCCGCTCATTGGCGCTAATAATAAAGCAGTTTCATTGGTGGTGGCTAAAATAATTGAATTACTAGCTACACCAGCTAATCTTGCTTCTAAATTTACAGTTGTGCCACTCAATGTTGGTGCGATGTTAGGATGATTATTTAATTGATTAGCAATGTTTTGAGCTTGGCCCCCTAAATTACAAGGGCTAGGAACAGTTATTTGACTAATATTAGATGCCTCCTCCGCAAAAGTATATACCTGATTACCAATAGTCAAAGTATCGGCTAATTGTCTCTGATTAACTTGCACCGTCCAAGAGTTACCTGCCTCCCAGTTGTCAACATTTAAAGTTATATATTCAGGAAAGGTGACAGAATTATTAACCCAATTAGCTGTTCCTAATAAATTGACTCCACTTTTTAGTTGGACGCTATTATTAGATAAAACAACAAGCTCTAGTGTATTATAAGGCTTACTATAATCAGAATAAACGGTCGCCGTAGCAGGGCCAGAGCTGCCAATAGGAACTGGGTTTTCATTAGTAGCTGCTTGATAAATTCCTGGGCAAGCTTGAACACTAATACTGCCTTGAGCTTTAACCGCAACAGTTTCTATTTTATTATCTTTTTCATCATCCGGTAACGGAAAAATACCGCCTGATAAAATTTGGGGGGGGATAAGGTCAATTTTATCACTTACTTCAAACTCCCACTCAAACCAGTCAGAGGCACAGGTACTAAAAATTAAATCATTGTTTTCTTTTTCTAAGCCTGATAATCTCACTACATAACTTATATTACCGCTAGAAGATCCTAAATATTCTTGAGGAATTATAATAATTGTTTTTTGATCTTCAGTTAGTTGCGCAATCGCATTTTTTAAATAATTTTCTTCACTGTTCCCTAAATTTTTTGGATAAATAGTGAGATTGTTATAATTAATTAAACTACACCCTGCTTGATTGCAATCACAAGGACTACCATCGTCAGCAATACAAACCGATAAAGGGTTTAACTTTTCCTTAAAGGTTACCATGATTGTGGTATTGCGGGGCACTTCCTTTTGCCACGGCTCAGGATAAACATAACTTAAAGTACAAACTCCTAAAGCGCCAAAGCCGGGGCTAAAATATTGGCTAGGGATTTTATCGGTAAAGTCACCGCCAAATATTGCGTCCGAAACTGTTTTAAAAACTAAGGTAACAATCACCCAAGAAAAAATAATTATCAATAAACCAATTAAACCATTAATCAACATTTTCTTGGCCCTACTTATTTTATCAGCCACTCCGCCCGATGTCATCCATAAAAAACCAGCATACATTACTACTGAAACAGCAATTAAACCCAAAAATCCTAAAACCCAGGAGATAATATTAGAAATCACCTGTTTAATGTCAAGATCATCGGCGGTTTCCATGCCAGCTACTGGTGGGCCATCAAGCCCATAAACTTCATTCACTTGGGCTAAAGCCGGTATTGTCTGAATTACAAAAAAAGAAAAAATAACTAGTAAAAAAACTTTGATAATTTTACAGCTCATGTTAATTTAATTTACTAAATAATTATGTTATAATTTTATTAAATAGGCTAAACAATTTAAGCCTTTTAATATTTAATATTATACCATATAAATAAAATTTAGAAAATATAAAAAAACTAATAAATGACGATTGAAAGAGTAATAAAAAAATTTCAAGAAAATCACCCTCAAGAAAATTCTAATCTCCTGAGGCGGGCTTATGATTTTGCCGATAAAGCTCATCAAAAACAACTAAGAAAAGGTGGCGAGCCTTATATTCAGCATTCCCTACATACGGCTTATTTATTAGCCGAGATCAAGGCAGATTTACCAACAATTGCGGCCGGCCTGTTACATGATGTTCCTGAAGATACTCAGGTTACTTTAAAGGAAATTCGCAAAAAATTTGGTTCCGAAATTTATTATTTAGTTAAAGGCATCACTAAATTGGGAAAAATTAAATATCGAGGAATTGAGCGTTATCGAGAAAATTTAAAAAAAATGTTTTTAGCGATGGCGAATGATACGCGAGTAATTTTTATTAAATTTTGTGATCGCTTACATAATTTGCGTACCCTAGATTCTTTACCAGAAAATAAACAAAAAAGAATCGCTCAGGAAACTTTAGAAATATATGCGCCGATTGCTGGCATGCTGGGGATTTGGCGCTTAAAATGGCAAATGGAAGATATTTGTTTTAAATATTTATTTCCCGATAAATTTCATGAATTAGAACAGGAATATGAAGTAGAAAAACGAGCTGAGAGAAATCAATATTTTCAAAAAATAAAAAATATTATTTCTCCTAAAATGGAAGAAGCCGACATTGATTATCAAATTGAAGTTAGATTCAAGCACTTATACAGCATTTATCAAAAAATGCAAAAAAAAGATAGAAAATTTAATGAAATTTATGATGTTTTTGCCTTAAGAATTATTGTGGATAATATTGATAATTGTTATAAAAGCTTAGGAATTATTCATACTTTATGGCGCCCCAAACCTAATCGTTTTAAGGATTATATTGCCGTCCCTAAGCCTAATGGTTATCGTTCTTTACACACCACTATTTTTGGGCCCGAGGGTAAAGCGGTGGAATTTCAAATTAGGACCAAAGAAATGCATGAGGAGTCTTTGTATGGTTTAGCCGCCCATTGGTACTATAAATCTAAATCTTCTAAGAAGACTGATGCTCAACCCAATTGGGTAAAAGAGATTTTAGATGCGCAAAAAGAAGTTTCCAATACTAGTGAGTTTGTGCAAAAAATTAAACTTGATGTCTTTCACGATCGAATTTTTGTTTTTTCTCCCAAGGGAGATGTTTTTGAGCTGTCTGAGGGGGCCACCCCCATCGACTTTGCCTATGCTATACATACTAATGTTGGTAACCGAGCAGCGGGTGTATTAATTAACGAAAAAATCTCTAAACTCGATCAAATATTAAAAAATGGCGACATGATTGAAATTATTACTGAAAAAAATCGCCAGCACCCAAACAAAGACTGGCTAAAATTTGTTAAAACTAAGCGAGCTAAAGAAAGAATTAAACAATATGCCAAAAAATCAGCCCTCGAAAATATTCGTCGATTTTTACCAGGAAAAAAATATTAATTAAAAATTTTGAAAATAAACTCTTCTCAATCTTAAAAAGCGCCCTAAAGGGCGCTTTTATAATATAAAATTTTTTGGCAAGGCAATAAAAATAAAAAAATCCCTTGCGGGAATTTTTTTATTTATAATCATTTTCGGGAAGTTTACCAATTTTTCGTAAATATTCTTTTTCAGCTCGAATTTTCAAACCAGTTAAAGTCTGTTTACGTTGTTTATTCTTAGTGACTCGTGGTTCAACGTGTTGCTTAGAACGAGCAACTTCTAATCGCTTACTATTTTTTAAGGCTTTTTTGAATTTACGTAAAAATCCTTCAAAACTTTCACCGGGCTTTCTTTTAATATCAGCCATAATAAACACCTTCCTTTCTATTAAATTTTTTACTTAATTTATCTTTAATTTTTTTATAAGCAATAATTTCCTGGGATCCTGATTCCATGTCTCGTAAAATAATTGTTTCGTCCATTACTTCTTTTTTACCTAAAATTAAACTAATTTTTGATTTTAAGCGGGTAGCTTCTTCAATTTGATTTTTTAAACTATCGGAAGAAAATGATTGACGAACAGAGTAGCCAACCTGTCTTAAGTCTTCAAACAACAACATTGCTTTAATTTTTGCTTGCTCACCTAATTGAGCAATAAAAATTAAATCTTCGCCAACAGGCTGCTTAGTAATTTTGTCTTTAATTTTAGTCATCACTCTTTCTAGACCAATCGCTAAGCCAACGGCAGAAGTTTCTATATTGCCAATATGACTAATAAACTCATCGTAGCGACCACCACCAGCCAGGGCTAATTTACCCTGAGCTTCGCCCGTTTCGCTAACGGGCCAAAACTCAAAAACAATATCATTATAATAACTTAAACCCCGAACTAAATAAGGATTAAAATTATAGTTGATATTTAACTCATCTAAATATTCCAAAACTTTTTTAAAATGATTTTGACTTTCTTCACTTAAACAATCAGCAATTTGCGGAGCTTCACTGTGCATTTTAACACATTCCTCTTCTTGACAATCAAGCAAAGCGAACATGTTTTTTCCTAAATTTTTACGACAATTATTGCACAGCTTTGAACGTCGACCCCTTTCTTTGTAAAAGCTCATTAACTTAGAGCTATATTCTTTGCGACATTCGGGTCCGCCCAAACTATTAATTTGAACTTGAACATCTAAATTAAATTCTTTAAAAAAACTATTGGCGGCAGAAATAACTAAAGCTTCAGCCATCGGTTTTTTCTCACCAATAATTTCTAAATTTAACTGAGTTGATTCACGATAACGACCAGATTGTAATTTTTCCCGACGAAAAACTGGGCCCAAAGAAAATAAACGCACTGGTTGTTCAACTTGGTCTAAATTATTTTCGAAGTAAGAACGAATTATTCCTTGAGTAATTTCTGGACGTAAAACAACAGCCTCCCCTTTTTCACAATCAACTGGATAAAAATCTTTATCTGATCCACCTCTGGTAGATTTTCTATATAAATCAATACTTTCTAAAATTGGAGTTTTAATTGGAGAAAAACTATAAAGCTCAGCTAATTGACGAGCTTTTTCAGTAATTAAGGAAAAATAAAAATGCTCAGCCGGAGCAATGTCTTTCATCCCTAACAATCGGCTAAAGCGTCGATGAGATTTTTTAGGGGTAGATTTATGAAAAGTTGTTTTTTTAGTTATTAATTTTTTTTTCGGCATATTAATCAATGGAAGTTACCTCAGGCATTAAGCCAAAGTCTGGTAATTGTTTAAAAACTTGAACTCGATCAAAGGGCCAACCACGGAAAAAAACTCGGCCCGTAATAAATTGTTTTTTAAGAGAACCAAAGCTGCGAGAATCAAGTGAAGCGCTTCGATTATCGCCTAAAACATAATATTCGTCAACTGCTAAAGAAATTCGGTCTTGATTGGCTGAATAAGTAAACGTTCCTTCTTCTAAAAAAGCTTCATTAATAAATACACCATTTTGATTTTGTTCATTATAAATAACTACTTGCCCATCACGAATCTGAATCTCTTCTCCTGGCAAGCCAATAATTCGTTTAATAAAATATTCTTGAGGATTGCGAGGATAGCGAAAAACTACCACTTCACCTCTTTGAGGGTCTCGAAAACGATAACTTAATTCATCAATAATTAAATATTCATGATCATGAAAATTGGGTTCCATGGAAGCTCCTTTAACGTAAAATGGCTGGATTAAATAATAACGAACCGGAATAATAATTGCTAAAGAAATAACCGTTACTTTGGCTAACTCCCAGGTAAACAGAAAAAACTTTTTCCACATAAAATAATGAAAAATAAAAAAATAAAAGATTGTTAATAGCTTAACATGAAAAAACAAAAAAAGCAACTGGAGCTTAAAAGCCAATATTTTATCTAAAGTTATTTAAAAAACAATCAAAAACTAATTCTTTTTAATAAATAAACATCGCATCCCCATAACTAAAAAATCGATATTTTTGTTGAATTGCTTGATGATAAGCTTGATCAATTAATTTTTTACCAGCTAAAGCAAATACCAGCATTAATAAGGTGGATTGCGGTAAATGAAAGTTAGTAATTAAAGCATCAGTCAATAAAAATTGGTAACCAGGATAAATAAAAATATCTGTATTAGCCTGAAAATAAGATTGTCTGCTTAATTTATTATCAACCGAAAATAAATTATTCTGTAAGTGCTGAGCTAAAGTTTCCAATGAGCGACAACTGGTAGTACCAACGGCAATGATCCGCCTTCCCCGCTGACGAGCTTGAATAATTTTTTGAAGATTAATTGGCGAAATAATTAAAGACTCTTGATGCATTTGATGCTGTCTAATATCCTCTACTTTAACTGGCTGAAAAGTTCCTAAACCAACATGTAAAGTAACGGTAGCTAATTCAACACCAACCTGAGATATTTTTTTAAGTAAACGATTAGTAAAATGTAAGCCAGCGGTTGGAGCAGCCACTGAACCGGCTTGTTGCTCGTTAGCATAAACAGTTTGATAATGACGATAATCAGCCTGAGTAGCTAAGCCTCGTCTAATATAAGGAGGTAAGGGGGTTTGACCTAATTTAAATAAACTATTGTTTAGCTGGGGATTTTTTTGATTAAATTTTAATTGCCATACCCCCGCCCCCTCTTGTTTAACAGCGACGGCTTGTAAATTTTTACTCAAAATAATTTCGGATTCTAATTTAATTTTTCCTTTAAGCAGGCATTGCCAATGATTAGAATTTAATTGTTTTAACAAAAAAACTTCTAGCTGCCCGCCGCTCTTTTTTTTACCAAATAATCTCGCAGGGATAACCTTAGAATCATTAACCACTAACAAATCGCCAGGTTTTAAATACTTATCTAAATGATAAAAAATATCATGCTGAATTTTCTTTTGATGTTTATTTACTAATAAAAGCCGCGCAAAATCGCGCGGTTTAACTGGTGTTTGAGCAATTAATTCAGTTGGTAAACGATAATCAAAATCCTGTTTACGCCACATAAAAATTAAAAACCTAACTACTTAAAATAATTTATTAGAAACGGGTATTTCCAAGCCTAAATGTTTATAGGCGGCTGCTGTTAATACTCTCCCTCGAGGAGAACGATCAAGAAAGCCGAGTTGCATTAAATAAGGCTCATAAATATTTTCAATCGTATCACTATCTTCGCCAGTAGCTGCAGCTAAAGTGTTTAAACCAACCGGACCACCGTTAAATTTTTCAGCAATTAAGGACAGGAGTCGACGATCAACCGCATCTAATCCTAAATCATCAATCCCTAATAATTGAAAAGATGATAAACAATTTTCCGGATTAATAATTCCTTGATGTTTTACTTGACAATAATCACGAACTCGTTTAAGTAAGCGATTAGCAATCCGGGGGGTTTTGCGCGATCTTTTAGCAATTTCAGTAGCTGCTCCCGAAGCTAAATCAATTTGTAAAATATTAGCACTGCGAATAATAATTCTTTCTATCTCTCCTGTTTCATAAAAATTTAAATGATGAACAATCCCAAAACGATCACGCAAGGGGGCTGATAATAAACTAGCTAGAGTGGTTGCTCCAATGACAGAAAACTTTGGTAAATCTAAACGGAGGGTGCGAGCACTAGGTCCTTTACCCATAATAATATCAAGAGCGTAATCCTCCATCGCTGGATATAAAACTTCTTCCACTGTTTTCGGGAGACGATGAATTTCATCAATAAATAAAATGTCGCCCTCCTCTAAATTGCTCAAAATAGCTGCCAAATCACCACTTTTTTCAATTGCTGGGCCAGAGGTAACTCGAATTTTCGCGCCAATTTCATTAGCGATTACATGTGCTAGAGTGGTTTTCCCTAAACCAGGAGCACCATATAATAAAACATGCTCAATTGTTTCCTGTCGTTGCTTGGCCGCCGCAATAGTAATACTTAAATTTTGTTTAATTATTTCTTGACCAACATATTCGTCTAAAGTCCGAGGTCGTAAGGTTTGTTCTAGTTTGTCATCTTCGGCTTGAACATCAGCGGCCAAGAAACGATCGTCATTAATAATCATAGTTTTTTGGATTAATTATCATGCCAAGTTTTTTGACCACTAGCTGATAAATCAACTGGCGGTTCGGCTAAATTTAAAGAAACTCCTAAATTAATATCTAACCAGGCCTTAACCCGAGCTAAAATTTCTCGCTGTTTAGTTGATTGGTTAATATCATATTGTTGATTATCAGCAATACAACCTAAAGCTTCAATTCCTAATTTATTAGCCAAGTAAAGGGCTCGGGGTAAATGAAAGCTTTGGGTAACTATTAAAGCTTGATCGATTCCAAAAAGATTCTTAGCTCGATAAAAGGAAGCAAAAGTATTAGAGCCTTGATAATCTAAAAAAATATTTTCTGGCTCAATTTCTTGATTTAATAAATAATTGCGAGCAGGATTTAATTCATTATAACCATAGCGACTACTATAACCACTAACTAAAATTTTAGAGGCTTTATTGGTTTTATATAAAATGCTAGCCGCCTGTAATCGATCTCTAAATAAAGGACCAGGCTGACTATTGCTATCAACTCCCGCTCCCAAAACAATGACCACCGGATAATCAGGAATATCTCGCAAACAATCATCAACGATTAAACGCTTATGACTTAAGACTTGTTGATTAACTAACCATAGAGACCAAAAAAGAATAATAAAAAAATATAAAAACCAACGTAACTTAAATTGGGAGAAAAAAGATTCAGGTAACATAATAAATTAAGTTTAACAAATTTAATTAAAGTTGTCGCCAGGGACAGATATCCTTGAAGTCACAATAATGACACATCAGCGACGGCTTCGGCAAAAACTTTTTCTCTTTAATTTCAGCGATTTGTTGTTTAATCTCTACTTCGAGTTTACTTTTTTCCTTATCAGAGGCAACAAAGCTTAAAATTTCCCCGCTATTTAAATAATAATAACTTAGCGAGCTAACTTTTAAGCCAAGGATTTTTTCCAAAAATATTTGATATAAAATTAGTTGACGTTTATTTTTGTAATTTAATTCTTCTTTAGCTTCCCCGGTTTTATAATCAATTACTGAGAGCGAGCCATCGGCTAGTTTATCTACACGATCAATCGTTCCTTTAATAGTGTCTTGGTCTAAGTGAAAGCTAAAACTTTTTTCTAAAAATAAAATTGTCGGCACTTGTTGATTAATTTGCTGAAGAAATTTTTTTAAAGCTTGCCGTCCTTGCTGATAATATTTATTTCGTTCCTCTTTGCTTTGATAACCATCTTCTACCCAGCGTTCTTTAAAAATTTTTTCTAATCGCTCCCAATTTAATTCCAGTAACGAGGTATTTTGCTTCGCAAATAAATCAGCCTGCCCACCAATCGCAAGGGGTTTTAAAAATTCATATAACACGGTATGCATTACCCGACCAAAAATTAAACTAGCCTTATCAGTCGGCGCAGGAATTTTTAAAACAAAAGCAAATTTATACTGTAAAGGACAATTATCAAAGGCCGCTAATTGGGAAAAAGAAAATTTAGTAGGTAAAACTAAATCTTGATTGCTGGTCAATAAAACATCCTGATTTTCCTGTAAGTCATCATTTAAAGGTTGTGGTTTTAAGTCGACAGGAGTTTCAATATTTACATCAATCAAACCAGTCTCAGATACAAAACGAGAAATTTTCTTTTCTCGAGTTGCTCCAGCATTTCTCCAAGCACTTAAAAATAATTTATTTTTTGCCCGCGTCATTGCTACATAAAAGAGCCGACGCTCTTCTTCTAAGTGACTATCAGCCGAACTATTAATTTTTTCTTTAATTAATTGGTCGGCCATCGCAATTCGGTCCTGACGATTAGTGGTCGGAAATTTTCTTTCTGATAGACCGACTAAAAAAACATATTTAAATTCTAGCCCCTTGGCGGCATGAACCGTCATTACCCGAACAGTGTCATTGTCAACAAAATCTAGAGTTAAGGAGCCGCTATCGCCCGCCTCCATTTCCCAATCTAAAATTTCTAAAAAATCAGATAATTTAGCCAGGGGCAATGATTCTTCAAAATTTTTAATTTTTTTATAAAACTGATTTAAATAAGAAAATTGTTCTTGATCGCGATCATAATCTAAGTGAGTAATTAAGCCTGAGTCTCTAACAAAGGATAAAAATATCTGACTAGCTTTGCCACTTTTGGCTAACTGATAGTGCTGGTTTAGTAATTTTAATAAAGCGTCCCCCTTAGAAACGGCTTCCTGGCTAATATTAGGAACTACCCGCATTTGCTCTAAAGCATCCAACAAAGACCAGTGTTTTTTTTGAGCAAAATTATTGAGCTTAATGATTTCTGGATACGGCAGACTAAAGGCCGGTAAATTAAATAAACGAAATAAAGAGGCGGCTGACTTAAAATCATTTAAAACTCGCAAATAAGCTAGGCAGTCCAAAATAATAGATTTACGATAAAGCCCTCGTAAAGAAACGAATTGATTGGGTATTTGTCGACGACTTAATTCTCGCGAAAAAGTTTCGGCGGTCTCATTGGAGCGCGCTAAAATGGCAAAATCTGACCAACTAATATCTAAAGAATTCTTTTTAGCTGTTTGATAAATGTCTTGAATGGTTTTAGCCACAAAAAATAATTCATTGGTCGCCTGAGGAAAATTAGAGAAAGTAACGGCTGGTTCCTTAACGGCTGGAACTCGAGAAATTAATTTTTTATCAATTCCTAATTTAATTTCTAAACGATGAGGATTATTATGGCTAACGCACTGATAGGCGCGATCTAAAATCTCTTGTTGTGAACGATAGTTTTCTGTTAACAAAACTTCTTTAGCCTGAGGAAAATCTTCCTTAAACTGCATAATATTAGCTAAAGAAGCTCCTCGAAATTTATAAATTGCCTGATCGTCGTCGCCTACTACTAATAAATTATTGTCAGGAGCCGCTAACTGTTTAACTAATTCATATTGCGCCCAATTAGTATCTTGAAATTCATCAACCATAATATGGCGATAACGTTGCCGCAGTTGTTGTAATAAATTAGGTCGCTGTTTAAATAAGCGAAGGCAGTAAATAATTAAATCACCAAAATCTAAATAACTATTATCTAATAATAATTGATTATAAACTTGATAGGCATTAGCCAATTCTTTTAAACGCTCAGCATCCAAAGAGGCCTCTTCGTTTTTTTCTTTTTTTGAACGACGCTTAATAGGAGCACTACCGAAAATATCATCTTGATCCAAATCTAAAGATTCAACAAAATCCCAATAATCACGTGAGGAAATATTCTCATCCTTTAATCGAGAAAAGTGCTTTAATAGCTCACTAATAAATTTATTCGGATTGCCTAGTGGGCGATAATAATCTAAAGATAAAAGATCAAGATTCTGTTTTAAAAAAACCCACTGATCAACGGTAGTTAATAATTTAAAATCAATTGGTAAACCAATTTCTAAACCATATTCTCGTAAGATTTTTTCGGCAAAACTATGAAAAGTACTAATTTGGGCATCAAAATAACCATAAGGCAATAAACGATCAGCCCGCTCTTCAATTTCGCTAGCTGCTTTTTCGGTAAAAGTTAATAATAAGACCGCCTCCGATGGCACTTGATGTTTTAATAATAAATTAATTAAGCGACCAATTAAAACACTGGTTTTACCAGTGCCGGCGCCAGCTACTACCAACATTGGCCCGGCTTGATGCAAAACAGCCGACTGTTGAGCGTGATTAAATTTAATGGCCGCTTCCGACATAAGAAATTATTTTACTAAACAATTAAGTAATTTATCAGTTTTTTTAGTTGATATATTCCCAATCACCGCTAGATTAAGGGGCTGAGAAAAAATTGTTTGGGCTACTTCTTGAAGTTGATCAGCACTTACTTGCTCTAAGGCTTTAATATATTGAGCCGGCGAAATAAATTTAGAACGAGTCACTACTTGTCTTCCATACCAATTAGCTAAGTCATCGCTAGATTCTAAATGTAATTGAAGACGACCAATGGCCATTTCCTTAACTCGTTTTAATTCAGCCAAGTCAATTTTATGATCAGCAATTTGCTGATATTCATTAATAATTACTTGAATTGCTTCAGTTAATTTATCCAAGGGAACGCCAGCCTGGGTGGTTAAATAACCAGAATCCGAATATTGTTCAGCTACTGTTTTAACATAATAAGCGAGGCCACGTCGTTCACGTAAATTAACAAATAATCGGGAACTCATTGAACCCCCCAAAATTAAACTTAACAATTTAAGAGGAATTTCTTGAGGATGACCAACCGGAAAAGCCCGCACCCCTAAAGACAAGTTAACTTGATCAATTTTTTTTTGGACAATTTTAAGAGTCGGTTTAACTTGGGTGTCTTTAACAGCTAATTTGTCTTGCCAGTTATTTTTAGGAAACTGGGAAAACAAACGACTAGCCAGGGAAACTTCTTGTTTAGAAATAGCCCCACTTAAAATTAGAGTCTGACTGTTAGCCCCATATTGCCGTTGATAATAATCAACTAATAGTGACCTTGAAAATGATTTAATATTTTCTCGGGTGCCAATTACTTCCCAGCCCGCTGGTGTATCACCATATAAACAAGTTTCAAAAACATCTTCAATGTGCATTAAAGGATTATCTTCATACATTTTGACTTCTTCAATAATTACTCCTTTTTCTCGCTCTACTTCTTCGGCAGGAAATAAGGGGGCCGACAACATATCGGCTAAAATATCTAGAGCCGGCCCAAGACGGCCAGCGGCCGTTTTAATCCAGTAGCCCGTATATTCTTTGCTTGTAAAGGCGTTATACTCGCTACCCAAGGAATCAAGATCGCTAGATAATACTAAAGCGTTGGGTCGTTTTTTGGTCCCTTTAAAAAAGAGGTGTTCAAGAAAATGAGACAAGCCATTTTCGGCAGCTGATTCATATTTAGAACCAGTTTTAACCATTACCAGCGCAGTAGCAGTTAAGGCAGTTGGCGAGTTTAGATTAATTAACTGGAAGCCATTTTTTAATTTTTTAGCCTGTAGCTTAGTATTCATCACTAACATAAATTTTATTTAATATAATATAAAATAATTAATAAAAATTAATAAAAAATAATAATATTTTCTATCTTTAACTTTAATTTATCACATCTAACTTATAATTAAAAGGTGAATTTAATCCTTTAATTTTACTGTTAAAAATTAATCAATTATCAAATGCCTGACTCTAGTCAAAAATATTGCTTCAAAATTAAAGAGCTGGCCCCCGAAAATCGTCCTCGAGAAAAATTAATCGCTCAGGGACCGGGTCGACTAAAAACTAGCGAATTATTGGCCTTAATTTTAGGAGCAGGCACTAAAAAAGAAGATCTCTTAACAATGACTACTCGCCTCCTTAAAGATTATGGAGAGAAAAATATTATTAAAGAAGTGCAGGCCAAAACTCTAGCTAAAGAATTTGATATCCCCTTAAATAAAGCTTGCCAGATAGTCGCCTGCTTCGAGTTGGGAAGACGTTTTTTCCAAAAAGAAAACCAAGGAAAATTAATTATTAGAGACTCACGAGATGTTTTTAATTATTTAGTTGATATGCGCGGCTTAATTAAAGAACAAGTGAGGGGTTTATATTTAAATAATCACTATCAATTAATTCACGAGGAAATTATTTCTAGTGGCCTGATTAATGCCAGCTTAATCCACCCCCGAGAAGTTTTTCAGCCAGCTATTTTGCAGCTAGCGGCCGCCGTTATTATTGCTCATAATCATCCTTCAGGCAATCTTAAGCCGAGCCCAGAGGATTTAGTGATTACTAAAAATTTAAAAAAAGCGGGCGATATTTTAGGCATCAGTTTACTTGATCATTTAATTATTGCTGACAATAAATTTATTAGTTTAATATGAAAAAATATTATTTAATGCCTAGTTGGCAACTACTTCAAGATGAAAAGAGTGTTAACTTTCATGTTTATAGTGATGATTATTTTGCTACCCTAGCAGCTATTTTAAAGGTGATTAAAGAAAAAATATCTGACCAAAAAATAATTGATAGTCAGATAATTATTGTTAGTTTAGAAAATTTAATTACTGATTTATTATTTTTACAAAATAATTATTTTATCGTCACCCGCGTCTATCAGGGCCAAGCTAAAAAATAGCGACCACCAACCAAGCGGTGAAGAAACTATCCAATGATCAAACATAAATAGCACTAGCCAGGTTAACAAAACTAAGATAGCTGCCGAATTAAATAATTGTTTGGTTTTGATTAATTTAATTACTAAGCTAAGCAAGAATAAGAAAAAAGCTAAAACTCCAAAAAAACCAATCTCTAACCATAATAATAACCAAACATTATGAATTGGTTGATATAAAAAGCTGGGTTTAACTAAACCTGCCTGCTCATCAACTTGAGCTCGCCAGAAAGTAGACGCTCCCAGGCCTCGACCGAATAAAAACTGCGACCCAGAACCAAAACTTAATTGCTTTAAACTGTCTTGTCTCTCAGTAATTGAAATATTCTCTAAACGTCCTTTCATTAATAATCTCGTGCTTACTAAATCTTGAAAAGGAATTATTAAAAAACTAAGCAAAACAATGGTAGCCCCTAATAAAAACGCTATTCTTTGTTTATCTAATTTATAATAATAAGTTTTACCTAATAAAAATAAATGGCCAAAAATAAAAACCAACCAAGCGCTCCGAGAAAATGAAAAAAACAAAGCAGCTACTAAAATAAAATAAACTACTAACAAAAAAATTTTCTCTCTACTTTGTTTAATTTTTTCGGTTAATAAATAATCAACTATCAGTAAAGACGATAAGGCAGTTAGACCGCCCAAAACATTGGGGTGATCAAAACCGCCGTAAGACCTTAACCAGCGGCCACTTGAACTTTCAACCACTGAAGTCCCCAAGCGCGCCGCTTGATGATTAACTAGACCTAAATATTTACAAGCAACCGAATCTTGACTTAAAAATTGCCAAATACCGACTAAGGCGTGCCCGGATATTGCCACTAACCATGAAAATAGCGCCCATTTTTTCTCTCTTTTTGATAATTGTCTAACTAATAAAAACAAAATAGCGGCCAATAAAAATACTAAATAGCGCCACAACGATAAATACACGTCTGGCGAAAAAAACAAAGAAATAATAATAAAAAATTCTAATACAACTAAAGAAACAATTGCTGCTGAAAAAATTTTTTTTGACTGAAAGTTTTTTAATAATAAACGCCAATTAAATAAAGTGATAATTAGCAATAAAATCATCGGCAAAAACAAACTAATCTCCCAATAATTAATTGGGGCTGGTCTTAAAATTAATTTAGTCTGCCAGGGTAAACTAAAAATAGTTAAAATTAATAAAATTTTAAAGGGAGGGTTAAAACTTGGATAAGTAAAAGATTTCATGATTCTAAAACTTCAGCTAAATGTTTATGGTATCGTTGTCTAAATTCTTGACGACGATCAATTAAATATAATTTAATTATTCCTGGCTGCACCACTACTTGAGAGTCTAAATTAGCCAGGTCCTTAAGGGCGGATGGCATAATTTTCCACTGCCAAGCCTGCGACCAGGCCTCTAATTTGTCTAAAATATTTTTAATAAAGCGAGAGGTTATGTGGGATTTGGGTCGAAATTTTAAAGAGGGAGTATAAGCCTGATTACTTAATAAAAAATCAATATTGGGTAAATAATCTTTTAACCATTGATTGTTTTTCATTAAACGAAAGTGATAACCACCCTCATCATATAAAGGATAAAGGCCAGCTAACCAATAATAAAAATACCAGTCATCTTTACTCTTTAAAGCTAGCTCAGAAATATTTAAATGGGCACTATCGACATAAAAGCTTAAACAAATTTTATCCCGCTTATTTTCCTTAGTGGGACGTTGTCCTAAAATCTTCATTAAACCAGCGCAAAATAAACGACTCAACCACAAACGACCATGCCCAGCAATAATAAATAAATCAATATCACTACCATCACGCATATTGTGACGACCAATTAAATTGCTAAGAGCGACAAATTTTACCCATGGCAAATAACTAAATAAAGTAGCCGCCTGTCGGGCAATTTTTAATTTACGATTAGCAAAATGGTAGCGCTGTTGTCGATAAATTAAGGTTTTCTCACGACCGATTAAATAATAGAAGCCATTTTTAGTGGCAATTGTTTGCTGACTGACTAATAGTTTTAAAGCTTGTCTAACTTGAAAAAAAGAAGCTTCTAGCGGCAAATAACGCCAAGCTTCATAAGCAGTCAGAGGATAATAAAATAAATCAAAAAAAACTAAATTTTTAAGCAAAGCTAAACCAATATTTTGATTATCACTATCAATTACTGACTGCTTCATAATTATTTTTTAGGGGGCTCAATTTTCATTGGCTCCACCGCGGGTTCAACGCCCGTAATTTTGACAACGTCTTTATCGATTTTTTTAAATTCAACATAAGCCTGATTATAATGATTAACGCTAGTGGTTAAACTAATCCCTAATTTCTTTAAAAACTCATCATAGCTCAACAAATGTTTATTTAATTTCTCAATATTAATTTTTATTTCCTTAGCTTTTTCTTCAATTTGCATTGCCTTTAAACCCTGTAAAACTGTTTGCAAATAAGCCAAAAAGGAAGTCGGTGAAACGATAATTACTTTTTTGTCACGAAAAGCATACTCTACTAAATCTCGGGTGTTAACTTTCACTGTTCCCACTGAATTCACTAACAAATCATAATAAATTGCTTCCGAGGGAATAAACATGAAAGCAAACTCCATTGTCCCTTTTTCTGGCAAAACATATTTAGCGGTTTCATCAATCCGATTTTTTAAATCTTGTTTAAATTGACTTTCTAATTTTTTGCGAACTTCTGGATCACTAGCATTAAGAAGGCGCTCATAATTTTCTAAAGAAAATTTAGCATCAATGGGGATCACTTTATCTTTAACAAAGACCACGGCATCAACAATTAATTCTTTATTGGTTTTTTCATCTTTACCTAATTTATATTGCATTTGAAAAGATTTGGGCGGCAAAACATTTTTTAAGGTTTCCTCTAAATAATATTCTCCCAAAACTCCTCGCTGTTTAGGATTTTTTAAAATATCTTGAAGATTTTGGAGCTGAGAAGAAAAATTAATAACTTGTTTATTAGTTTCATCTAACTTAGCTAACTTTTCCGTAACCTCAGCAATTAGCTTGGCTGATTGGCCGGTAATATTTTGAATAACTTTAGTGGTTTGGGCAAACTGCCCTTGATTAGCCCGATGAGTTTCGCTTAATTTACGGTCTAATTCCTGGCGCAACTCATTATTTTGCCGACTAAGCTGATTTAACTGTTCAGATTGCTGGGCTAAACGCTCCATAAAAGGCAACAACTTATCTTCATTTCCACCAGGTTTTTTCTTTAATAATAGGAAAATAACCGCCGTAATACCGCCTAAAATTAAAATAATTAACAAAATTAAAAGAGTGTCAGTCATATAGTTTATTTTATACTTTAATTATAGAATAGTTTCCAATTTTATTATAGAGCTAAACTTACAAAAGGCAAACTTAGCTTATCATCTTAACTTAAAAAAACCATAAAAACTCTGAGTTAACTAAAGATTAACTGTTTTTTAAGTGATTATTTTTATTTAATAGACTACTAACTTCTAATAACTGCTTATTCGGGCTCTAATAAAAACCTAAACTCCATTTTATTTGCCAACCCTATAACCCTGACCTTTGGGCGAAATCTACTGACAGTCTAAAAACAAAAAACCGCTGTTAGCGGTTTTAGGTTGAAAAATAATTGTTTATTTTAAATCCAAGTAACGCTGGCCACTTGATCACTTGGATCTTTAAATCTCATAATTCTTACCCCTTGAGTATCGCGGCCTAAAACATTAATTGATTTAAAAGGTAACCTGATAACTTGGCCCTTTTCAGAAATAATAACTAGATCGCGACTTTCCATGCTTTCAGCATTAATTAAAAAGGCATTAGTTAAGGGACCAGTTTTATCGGTTACCTTAGAAGTTTTAATGCCACTACCGCCCCGTCCCTGAATTTTATATAAATTAAAATTAGTGCATTTACCAAAGCCCTTAGACATAATCGTTAAAATTTGATAAGCCTTCATTTTATCTTTATCAGTTTTAGCAATCCCCATGCCAATTAAAGTGTCGCCACTTCGCAGGCGAATACCGTGAACACCGGCCGCCGAACGACCCATATCCCGAACATCAGATTCCTTAAAACGAATGGCCTGCCCTTTAGAGCTAACTAATTGGACATGATCAGAGCCAGAGGTCGGTTTAGCCCAGATTAAACGATCATCTTCTTTAATTTTAATCGCTAATAAGCCACTTCGTCTGACATTATCAAAGGCCTCTAGTTTTACTTTTTTAACTAAACCTTTTTCGGTGGCAAAAAATAAATATTTACTACCACCAATTTTATCGAGAGGTAAAACTGAAGTTACTTGTTCACCGCCAATTAATTGTAAGAAATTAACAATTGGCGTGCCTTTGGCTGTGCGAGAGGCTTGAGGAATTTCATAGGCTTTTAATTGAAAAACGCGGCCCCGAGTAGTAAAAAATAAAATATCACTATGAGTAAAGGTGGTAAACATAAATTCAACCGTATCCTCTTCTTTAGTGCTTAAACCCATGACTCCTTTGCCGCCCCGCGCTTGAACCTTAAAAGTATCTGGTTCTAAACGTTTAATATAGCCATCACGGGTCATCATTACTACTGTGCCTTCATTGGGAACTAAATCTTCCATACTAAATTCCTTAACCCCATGAGCAACTACTTTAGTGCGTCGTTTATCTCCAAATTTTTCCCCTAATTCTAAAATTTCTTGTTTAATAATATTTTTAATTTTCACAGCTGACTTTAAAATGGCTTCCAATTCTTTAATCAAGCGCTCTTTTTCCTTTAACTCATTTTCGATTTTTAATTGCTCTAAGTTAGCCAAGTTCTGCAATCTCATTTCCAAGATAGCTACCGCCTGCTTTTCTGATAGTTTAAATTTTTTAATTAAATTTTTTCTCGCCTCTTCTTTGTCTTTAGAAGCTTTAATGGTTTTAATAACCGCATCAATATTTTTTAAAGCAATCATTAATCCTTCTAAAATATGAGCGCGATCTTTAGCTTTATTTAAATCAAATTGAGTACGACGACGAACAACTTCTTGGCGATGTTTAATATATTCCTCTAAAATCATTTTTAAAGTCATCACTCTTGGTTGTAGGCCATCAATTAAAGCTAGGGCATTTACATGAAAAGTGGTTTGCAAAGAAGTGTGTTTATATAAAGAATTAAGAATTTTTTTAGGATAGGTATCCTTTTTTAACTCCACTACAATTCTTACTCCATCGCGATCAGATTCATCACGCAAACCTCTAATCCCCTCTAATTTTTTATCTTTTACTAGATCAGCAATTTTAGCGACTAAATCAGCTTTATTCACTTGATAAGGAATTTCAGAGACAATAATTTGAAAATTACCTCCTTTTTGTTCTTCAATCTCCGCCACTCCTCGTAGCACAATTCCCCCTTTACCAGTGGCATAAGCGCTTAAAATATCTTTTTGATTATAAATTATTCCTCCGGTTGGAAAATCTGGGCCTTTAACAAAGGCCATTAAATCTTCAACACTGGCATCAGGATTATCAATTAAATGAGAAATTGCCGCTACCAATTCTTGTAAATTATGGGGAGGGATATTAGTGGCCATGCCAACCGCAATCCCCATCGTGCCATTAAGCAGTAAGTTGGGCAATTTAGCTGGGAGGACTCGAGGTTCCTTTTGAGAGCCATCAAAATTGGGAATAAAATCAACCGTATCTTTTTCTAAATCAAGCAACATTTCTTCAGAAATAGCAGCTAATTTCGCTTCAGTATAACGCATCGCCGCCGCCCCATCACCATCCATTGAACCAAAGTTACCCTGACCTCTAACGAGCGGATAGCGCATAGAAAAATCTTGAGCCATTCTCACCATTGATTCATAAACAGCCGAGTCACCATGAGGATGATATTTACCTAAAACTTCACCAACCACCGTTGCTGATTTTCTAAATTTAGCATTTGACCTCAATCCCAAGCTGCCCATGGCATATAAAATCCGGCGATGAACTGGCTTTAAACCATCACGAACATCAGGTAGGGCGCGAGAAACGATGACGCTCATCGCATAATCTAAATAGGAACGACTCATTTCATCAACAATCTGTTGGCCTTTAACTATTCCAAATTCAGTTTGTTCTTCATCGCTAGCCAAAATTCTTTCTGGTTGGTTGTCAGTATTTTTTTTCACCATAAAAATAAATTAATAAGCAATTAAAGTTATCTCCTCACAGCCCGGAGGTACTACACAAGGGCCTACTCTATCAGGCCCTGGCATACAATTAATAAATTCTGGGCAATTAGTAATTTTATCAG
The DNA here is from genome assembly GCA_964406935.1 of uncultured Gammaproteobacteria bacterium. GTDB lineage: Bacteria > Patescibacteriota > Patescibacteriia > Patescibacteriales > UBA12465 > PWHG01. The sequence goes on along the minus strand of CAYOTM010000003.1, from coordinate 3,093 downwards.
ATTCAACTACCGGAAGTTTGCCAATATTTTCTATTGGCTGATCAACATCTAATAAATCTTCTTCGCTGTTAAACTGTTCATCGGCAAACTCTAAAGTGCTGGTAGCTAGTTCATTAGCTAAATCGCTTTCGATGCGCTCTTTTATCTGATCAATTAACTCCTCTCCCTGCGCCAACTCCTCACTAGTTTGAACATCTTCCCAAGCAGAAGTAAACTCCTGTAAGTCTTCATCTAGTTCCGCCTGTAATTGTTGCCAATACTGACGATCAACTTCACTGCTGGCCGGCGGCTGAAAAATTATTTGGCGAAAATTTAAAATCCATAAAACGGCTACCATAAACGTAATTAAGCTAACGCCAATAATTAAAGACAAGTTTTTATTATTTTTTTGTCGGTAAACTTCATTTTTTTTATCCGACATAAATAATTTTAATAATTTTATTCTTTAATACCATCTAAATCGACATCATATAAAATCTGTTCAGCAATTAAGCGATAGTGCAAAATCTCTTCCTCGCTAAACCATAAAGCAATTTCTCTTTCGGCTTCCGAGGATTGGTCAGAACAATGAATTAAGTTTCTGACTGCCCGACCATCGTAGTTAGCTAGTTCATAAGAATCAAGAGTTAGGTCGCCACGAATAGTACCCACGTCAGAAGTTAATGGTTCAGTTCCGCCTACTAATTTTTTAACAATCCCAACTGCCTGATTGCCAGAAAATATCATCGCCACTACCGGCCCGGCAGTCATAAATTTTACTAGAGCAGAAATAATGTCGCGGCCATAATCAATCGCTGCTTTGTCTACTGATAATTTACTATCCTGACGATTTTTAATAACCAATTCGCCCTTTTTTAAAAACCAGTCCTCATCTTTATTATAATGTTGCCAACATAAATCTTCAGTCGCTGACACCATTTTTAGGGCTATCATTTTAAGACCAGTATTTTCAAAGCGTTTAATTAGTTCGCCCACTAAACCTCGCTGAACAGCATCAGGTTTTAAAATTACCAAAGTTCTTTCTTTTTTTGGATGATTCATAAAAATTATATCTGCTTTAAATTAATCAACAAAACTGCTTAACTAATAAAAGCGAGATTAACAACTTAAAATAATTAATTCCATATCTTCCTGAGGAAGATCTTTTTTATTAATTTTTAATTTTTCTTCTTTAGTTGGTTCCAATCCTAACTCACGAATAAATTTATCAACGCCATCGATATCTTTTAAACCTCCGTTATCTAACTTGTAGTGCATCGGAATAATAATTCGAGGTTCAATTTGGGAAATCACGGCCACTGCTTGTTTGGCATCTAAAGTATATTTACCACCGACTGGAATAAGCAGAATGTCAGTGCCAGCTAATTTTTCTAATTGACCATTATCCAGGGCTTGTCCTAAATCTCCTAAATGAACAACACTAATATCATCTAAAACAAGTCGATAAATAATATTGGGACCACGTTCCGATCCTTGCTTTTCATCGTGATAAGATTCAATTCCCTCTACTAGCACACCCTTAACATCATATTCGCCCGCTCGATCAATTATAAAAGGATTGCCTCGCAGAGCGGCAACGTTGTTGTGATCAAAATGATCATGAGAAATTGTCACAATATTCGCCTCGAAAGAAGGTGGCTTAAGGCCAATTTTTTTATCAAAGGGATCAGTCACTACAGTTACCCCGTCGGGGCTAATTTTGTCTTGAATTTTAAAACAAGAATGTCCTTGCCAAGTAATAATCATAAATCAATAAATAAAATGTTTTCCAAGCTAAAAATTGGCGACTGGGGTCACCAGCAGTTGAAAAACCTATCTATATTATAACAAAATAAAGTGCCCGGGTCAATGATAAAAATGCTCTTAAGTTTAATAAATTTTTTATTTTTTAAAGATTTTTAGAGCTTAAAATTAATTTATGAATAATAAAAAACCCCTTGCTTGTATGAAGCAAAGGGCTAGATTTTAACTCATTATTGAGCTTTATATAAGCTCAGATCTGAGTCTCTAATATAGACACGAACTTTCCCCTTATAAATGACAAACTCGGAGTGAGCTTGGCGTTTATTGCCCTGCTCATCAATATACTGCCAGGCAGTATTGATAAAACCCTCGTTTACAAGAATTTTTTTTCTCATTCTTTTTTTAGCCCCAATTACGTTTCCCAAGGCAGCGCTTCCGACGCCGACTAACTCATAACGAGTTTCGTTGAAAAAAATAAAGGTTGCTCTGCCTCCCGTTAAAGGAATGTGTAGATGAGTGTCGGCGACAACAAACTTGGACTGTTCTTTAACAACGATCCCCGTAACTACCTGTTGAATGTAGTTACGACCACTGGATAAAGAGTCACGATCCAAATCAACTAATAAAATAAGCTGCATTAAGCCTAAGGGAACATTCAAGCTGTCTGAGGATTGGCCTGGCTTTAAAGCTAGGCCAGTAAAATTACCCTCTCTAATGAGCCAACGGTGAGATGATTGGTTGACGATCGCCAACCTAGTTGAGTAGCTATTAGCTGGAGTACGGGCACTGACAAAAGAGTTAGTGACTGGTGGTGGAGGTGGTGGGGTTTCGGTCCGCCGATTTTGATTAGCAAGCAAAGCTTCGGTGATTAATAATGTACCATCTTTAATATTGACGGTTTGTCTTGATCGATGATTTCGGCCACCCTCGGTCCAACTCATCGTAATTTCTTTATCGCCATTAGCTGGCAACAGATTGGTTCTAACGGTTGCCCCCGGCAAAAGAATGAAGCTCCGTCCATCTGCGGAAAAAGCTAAACTGTGATTGACTTGACTGACAACATCAGCCTGGGAAAAAGCTGGTTGAGTAATAATCAACCCAAAAATAAGAAAAACAACTCCTCCGAAAATTGGGGCAGCTTGATTGATTTTTTTCATGATAATAGGGTTTTTGAGTGAATTTTATCCTAAATTTTGTAGATTTTTTTTCAAAGAACAACCAAAAAAGATTCTTCTTAAATTATCATGATTATTTTTTTATGTCAAGGTTAATATTTAAGATTATTAACTGATAAAATACTCTTGACATATTTTTTTAATTAATATAAAATAGCCTTACTAGAAACCTAAA
>CAYOTM010000002.1:48616-67690 GCA_964406935.1 uncultured Gammaproteobacteria bacterium | reverse complement strand
TCGACTGTTTTGTCCTTTGAATCAATGATTGTTAAGGCGGGATCTGGTTTGGGCTTAATTGTTTCTGGATTTTTGGCTGACAGTTTAGGAATTTTAACTACCTGGTTAATTAGTGGGGTAATTTTAATTATCAGCATTATTTATTTCAGTTGGAAAAATAATTACGAGGTATAAAAAAAGCTAAAAAGCTCGATTAATAAATTCGAGCTTTTTTAAAAGGTCAGACAATCTCGCACGAGTCGTTAGTAAATTTGGCAAGGAAGGGGGGGGGCTGGTGGTCAATTTAAAAATCCCAGATGTATTTCCTTAATTATAGTAAATATTTATTTTAAAAATAATTTTATTTCGGGTTGATGTTGGGTTTTCTCAGGGTAGTAAAATGTTTTTTTCGGGTCTTTTTTAAACCCTTTTTTTATTTTTAAAAAAGGATTACAATAATATTAGAGTTAATTAATAATATTTAGATTCCCCTATAGTCTATTTTTGCTTATTTTGTTTTTCATTGACAATTATTATTACTAATTTATATATTTTTATCAATTAATTAATTAATAATATGTTTCCATTTAAGTTAAATCTTAAGTTAGGGGGAGGTTTAAGTATTTTATTGTTATTAATTGTCAGCACTTTGTTTTTAAGTGCTTGTGGTGGAGCCTTGGATTTTTTAGATTCAGAAATGAACACGGCTGTTAAAAAGAAAAATCCTAATATTTGTCGTCAAATGGAAGAGCAGGCTCGTCGGGAACGTTGTTTGAGTAATGTCGCGGAGGCCGCTAAGGATGAATCATTGTGTGAGGAAATAGAAAAAGATAGTCAACAAGGAAATTGTTATAGTGGGGTGGCTATCGAAAAAATGGATATTAAGATTTGTCAAAAAATTACTCAAGAAACCACCATAGACTCTTGCATCAGTGGCATTGCTGTTAAAAAAAATGACGCTGATTTATGCGATAGCATCAAAGGTAGTAGTTCTAAAGATAACTGTTTTTCTAAAATTGCCATCGCTAAAAATGACCCCGGGCTATGCTTAAAAATTACTGGCTCATATCAACAAGGTCAGTGTTATCAAACTATTTTAGAAAATAACCCTGATGAAAATATTTGTATCGCAATTGAAGATAGGGCCACTCAAGATAATTGTTTTTCTCGTTTAGCAATAATCAAAAAAGATGAAATACTTTGTGACAAAATTTCTGATCAAACAAGCAGGGAAGCTTGCTTGACCAGCGTAGCGGTTGAAATAAATGGTAATTTATTGTGTGGAAGAATTACCGATTCTAGACAAAAAGATCAATGTTATTATTTAGTTGGAACAAAGCACGGCGAAGCGGAAAATTGTGCTAAAATTGAAGGCTCACAAAAAAGTGATTGTTATGATGCTGTTGCTAGAATGAAATTAGACTATCTACTATGTCAATCAGTGGGTGATGATAATAAACAAGCGGCCTGCATTAGTTATGTCGCTAGCGAGAAAAAAGACCCTAATCCTTGTAGAGTAATTTCTGATTTTGATGCTAACTATAATTGTCTTTATACGGTGGCTAAAATAAGACAGGATGCCGCTATTTGTGAAAATATTGAGAAGAAGGGAACTCGGGATAAATGTATTCATAATGTTGCGGTTTCCGCTAAGAATCGAGCGGTTTGCGAAAATTTACAAGATAGTTCGGAAAAAAATAATTGTTACGATTCTACTGCCTTAACACAACTACAATATTAATTTATATATAATAATTTAATAAAAAATATGAAAAACTTTCAAACAATTATCAGTTTAGTGATTATATCATTAATACTTATTCCTATTCTTGTATTTGCTCAAGGAGGGCAAATACAAAGAAGAGCTAATGATACTGTGATAGAGGAGGTGATTATCGAAGATTCTGGACAGCCAATTGAGATAGCGCCAGCTGTTCAAAATAGAGCTAATATTGAAAATCAAAATCAAAGCGAAGCCCAAATGTTAAGAGTTAATAGTCAAGAACAAGTAATGATTGCCCAAGAAGAAGACAGCGCTACTGGTACTCAAATTCAATCTCAATCTCAAAATCAGTACCAAGGCAGTAATGCCTCTTTACAAGGTGAGCAAAGAAGAAGCATGGTTGCTAATGCAGTTCAAGAAATGCTTCAAGTTGCTGAAAGAAATCCAGAATTTGGTCCGCAAATTGCCTTGATTGCTCAATCTCAAAATCAAGAGCAGGCGCAAGTCGAAGTGGTTATGGAAAAAGCTAAAAATCGTGGTCAATTAAGAAAATTATTTTTTGGTCCAGACTATCAAAATTTAAATTTAGCAAAAGATAGATTGGCTAATCATGATGAAAAAATTAATGAACTGAAAGATTTAGTTAGTAACATCACCAATGAGGTAGACGCTCAATTATTAAATGATCAAATTAAAGCAATGGAGGAAGTAAAAACTTCTATCGAAAAGGAAATAGATAGTGAATTAGCTAAGCCCAGTTTATTTGGTTGGTTAAGAAGGATGTTTATTAAATAGTAAATGTTAAATTCTAATAAAAAAAAGTAAATAATTTTAATTCATGGTGAGATGATCTTGGTTAATATTAATAAAAGACCAATTATTTTAATTGGTCTTTTAAATATGAAAAAAATTTAATAATTTATTTTAAAAATTTTTAGATTTCATTAATTTTATTTAATCCATGAGCCATGCTTTCATGATAACCAGCACTACTAATTTTAATAAAATCAGCCTTTCCTTTTAAATTTTCAATCGCTGGGGCGCCAACATAAGTCATTCCCGAAGCTAAGCCGCCAAGCAAGGAATGAATTAGCGGGGCAATTGGTCCTTTATATTTAATTTTCGTCATTTCGCCCTCGACATGAACGACTTCTTCTATTTTTGAGCCATCAAGAGCCATTTTTTTAACCGTCGCTAAATAACTGGCCATTCCGCGATACTCCTTATATTTTTCTCCCTTAATTGTAATTATTTTTCCCGGAGCTTCTTTAGTGCCGGAAAAAAATGAACCTGACATAATACAATCAGCACCGGCGCCAATAGCTTTTACAATATCACCAGAATTTTTCATCCCCCCATCAGCACAAAGAGGCACTCGTCCTTGACTGGCTTCATAAGCGTCCATAATGGCAGTGACTTGGGGCACGCCAGCGCCAGCCATAATTCGAGTAGTACACATTGATCCCGGACCAATTCCAATTTTAATGGCATCGGCTTTTTTGCTAATAAAATATTCAGCCGCATCTTTAGTGGCGACATTACCGACCATGATATCAATTTTCGGGTAGTTTGTTTTTAAATAATCTAAAGTTTTTCCAGTTCTTTTGGAATGGCCATGGGCAATATCGAGGACTAAAATATTTGCTCCCGCTTTAATTAAGGCGGGCGCTCTTTCTTGATAGTCTTTAACCCCCAGGGCGGCGGCGACAATTAATTTATGCTTGGCAACTTTAGCTATTTCTTTGGCTTGTTCGGTAATCGTTAAAAAACGATGAATTACCCCCAGACCACCTAAACGACCAAGAGCAATTGCCAACTCGCTTTCACAAACCGTATCCATATTAGCCGCTAAAATGGGAATATCTAGCCAGTAGTTTTTAGTGACTTTGGTTTTAAAACTGACATCCCGACGGGAAATTATTTTATTATATTTGGGAACAATTAAAACGTCATCAAAGGAATAGCCCTGACCAATAATTCTTGCCATATTGTTTTATTTATTTGTTAAACACACCTTTTCTATTATGCCGCTTTTTAGAGCAGAAGTAAAGATTGGACCAGTTTGATATTTTATTGATTTTTTATTTACTGACTTATCATTTAATAATATAATATCATTATAATTTAATTATTTATTAATCTTTAAGAAAATATATGGACATTCAAGAAAAACGGTCCCAAGTATTAAATAAATTAGAAGCCGAAGAGGAAACGGAAAGCAGTTTAATTTGGCTCTATGATAATTTACTCGACTTGGGAGTAGAAAATTGTTTTCCGCCAGCCGTGCGGGAGAGGGTGCGCGTTAATATGAAAATTTTAGCTGATGAATCTCGTAAACATCGTTTGATGTTAGACAAGATTAAGGCTAATTATCAATTTTAATTTTATGGAAAATAATAAGTGTAACATGAGTCAGTCAGGAATTATGCAAAATTTGGAAAAGGGCTTGGCTAGCGAACAAAAAGCCTTGGATTTATGCGGTGAATTATTAAATCTAGTTGATAATGATGAAGATCGTGAGGACGTTCAAGAAATTATGGCTGATGAAGCTCGTCATATTAAAATTACTCAAGAATTGATGGATATTGTGGCTAATCAGTATATTGGCGAAGACCAATAATTTGTTAAATTTAATTTTAAAATAATTTGAAAAAGTCCTTGATGGGATATTTTTCTGTTTTTTATAATTTATGAAAAATAAATATAATTTTTTATTAATTAGCGGCCTGGTTCTCGGTTTTGCCCTAACTGCTTTCGTTTTCACCACTCAAGCCAATATTTTAAGCATTATTCTTGATCCTTCTTTAAATATTTCTCGATTCGCTCCTTATAAAATTAAAGCCAATATCTCTGATAATCCAGAGTCAGTCAGTGTTGATATTTCTAGTATTAATGGCAATGTTACCAATACGACTACTTGTTGGAATTTTTTTGTTGATGGGCGCTGTGATTCCGATGCTAGAACTAAAAGTATGATCAACGTCAGTGGTGACCTCTGGGAAAGCACTAATATTTTTCCTGATGATATTTATCCAGAAATATTTTTTGTCCCCTCTGATATTACCTGGTATTATGCTCCAGAAGATAGAACTTTTAATCGTAATAATTATCAAATATTAAAATTTAACAACCCCTTTGAAATGGTCGATGGAATGAGTTTTTTTATTGAATTTAATACTATTCCTCAGGCAATCAATAATTCGGCTGATTTGCAAGTTTATTTAGTAGCTAAAAATAAAGATATCAGTTTTTTTAATACTGATTGGCGTAGCAGTCCTGATGTGTCTTTAGTCGGGACTATTAATCGAAGTCAGAATGTTCATCATACTCATACTAGCAACTCGTCTCATTATTTAGTCGCTCTATCGACTGACTCAACCGGTAAAGTGGCTGGTTTAGATGTTAGTGATGATTTTTGGGTAATTCTTTACAATAATTCTCCTAATAATAATCGTGGCTGGAGTATTCGTTATCACACTATTTGTGATGCGGAAGCTAGCGGCTATTGGTATCAGGGCAGTCAAGCCAATTGGTCAACTAGCCTGCAAACTGGCTGCCCCGACGCCCATATTCATATTGCTCGAACTTTAACTGATAATAATTTAACAGTTAGAGATGGTGTTCAGGCGGTAGTAACAGCTACTTATAATGATAGTTCAGTGGCTACTAGTTCAGAATTAATTTATTTTACTCCTTTAATTAATTTAGCCCCGAACTCTACTTCATTTATATCTCCTATAATTGGTAATGTTTACAGTGCCGGACCAATTGAAATTTCCTGGAACCCGGCGACTGATCCGAATAATGATCCCTTATTATATGATATTCATTTATTAGATTCAGAGGGGGTAGCTACCAGCACTTTAGCAACGGCAACAACTACCACTAGTTTTAGTTGGGATATCACTGACTTGCCTAATGGTCAATACAGTTTAAAGGGAGTAATTACTGAAGATATTCTCACTGATCCTTTAAGTACGGACTTCTTTTTGGGGGGTAATTTTACGATTGATCAAGCAGCAACTCTTTATTCTTTAAGTAATATTAATCTTGCCTCTAACAATGCCAGTACTACTTTAGCTAAAGCTGGAGATGTGGTTACTTTAACCTTTCAATCTAGTGGAGAAATTGATCCAGTTGTTAATATTTATTCGGGGGGCACACAAATTGATAGTGGACGGGTTAATATTGCTTCTAGTACTAATAATTTTACCGTTACTTATGTTGTTCAAGCCGCCGATGATAATGGGTCAGTTTCTTTTGAAATTAGTGCTAGTAATTTAAATCAAATTTATAATGACACCACTAATTCTTCTTATGTTGTTATTGATAATACAATTTCTGCTATAGTTTGCGGAGAGGCAACAATTATTCACAATGGTTTGACTTACGGCACAATTATGAAAGATGGTCTTTGTTGGCTTGATAGAAATTTGGGTGCCTCTCAAGTTTGCACTTCTTCAACCGATTCTGATTGCTATGGAGACTATTATCAATGGGGAAGAGGGCTTGATGGTCATCAGATACTTGGTAGTGATGGAACATCTATTTTAAGCGATTATGATTATCCTGGTCATGGAGATTTTATTGTTATCGGCGTTGATCCATTTGATTGGCGTAATCCTCAAAATAGTAATCTCTGGCAAGGGGTTTTTGGTATTAATAATCCCTGTCCCCTTGGCTTTCGTCTGCCTACTGGCGCTGAGCTGACCAATGAAATGAATGATTGGAGTACTCAAAACTCCGTTGGTGCCTTCGCTTCTCCCCTTAAATTACCTATTTCTAGTTTGCGTACTGCTCTTTCTGGCCTACTTCAGACTTGCATTGGTGACTGCCCTGGTGCATTTTGGAGCTCCTCTGTTGATAATGTTTATAGCGTTGCTTTGTCATTTGATAATGATTTTGCTGAAGTTTCTTCGAGCGTTCGAGCTAATGGTATGAATGTTCGTTGTGTGCGAGATGATTTAGTTTCTTTAACTTATACTGCCGGTGAAAATGGCTCAATAACAGGTGAAACTTCCCAAACTATTTTAGAGGGACAAGACGGTACTACAGTGACTGCCGTTCCTAACACTGGCTATACTTTTACCTCTTGGTCAGATGGTGTTTTAACTGCTAGTCGAACCGATACTAATGTCACCGCTGATATCACCGTGACCGCTGAATTTAATTTGATAAGTAGTAGCAGCCCTGATCCCACTCCTAGTTCTAGCTCCAGCTCTACGCCGCCGCCTCCAGCAATTGGCGATGGCCAGACAGATGTCACTGTGCCGATGAACAGTCTCGGCAGCTTAGGAGAAGTCGATAGTGGCGGTGTCAATTATCTTTCTTATGTCGGTTCACAAGCTAGCTTTTCTACTCCGATTAGCACCACTAATAATTTATCTGATCACTGGCTAGTGATTAATAATTTAGATTTAAATAGTCAGTTAATTAATCTAACTATTAAATCAGAGCCCCAAACTTTTCAATTGGCTTCAGGTGAAAGCGTCTTAGTTGATTTGGATGGTGACAACATTAAAGATATTGAAGTTAAATTTACTGACTTGCTAGTTAATCGTACTGAGTTGACGATTACCTCAGTCTTAAGAGATCAAATAATTAGTCCACCTATTTTAGAATTGCCAGTTATAGACAGTAAGGCGATTACTCAAGAAGCTCGAAATAGTTTTACTAATCAAAATTTAGATTTAAGCCAACGCTTAGCGGGTCAAATTTTATTACAAGTAGAAAATAATGGCCAAGCTTGGTATTTTGATCCTTTGAGTCAAATGCGATACTACCTTGGTCGGCCAGATGATGCCTTTGCAATTATGCGCAAGAAGGGTATTGGCATTACTAATATCAATTTAGCTAAAATTCCAGTTTCCCTCAGGTTTTTATCCGGCTTAGATAGCGATAGCGACGGCTTGCCTGATAATTTAGAAATTGCCCTTAATACTAATTTAAAAAATCAAGATAGTGATGGTGACGGTTATGATGATTATACGGAATTATTTAATGGCTATACCCCTCTAGGAATAGGTCGCCTTAATTATGACTTTAACTTTGCTAAAGCCCAGGCTGGTAAGATTTTTTTACAAGTTGAAGGTCGTGGTGAAGCCTGGTATGTCAGTCCAGAAAACAATCAACGATATTTTCTTGGTCGTCCAGCCGATGCCCTTTCAATCATGAAAGGATTATCTCTAGGAATTTCCAATGCTAATTTAAATCAATTATTAGTTGGTGAAATTGATTAAATCGATAAAATATTTATAGAAAATAAGGCGATTCTTTCGCCTTATTTTTATTTGTTTATTAACTCATAAAGTGATAAAATAAAAATATTAATTTTAATTTTAATTTTTATGATGAATTCACTTTTATCACCCATTGCCTGGGGCTCTCCCTTAGGAGTCGGCCTATTTTTAATTTGTTTAGGAATTTTTATCTTTTTACTGAGTTTAGCTGACAAGAATAAAAAGTCTTAAATAATAAATTTATGGAATCAGCTAGCCAGTACGCTAATTTTATTAAACCGGCTTGGGCGCCACCTGCTTGGCTCTTTGGTCCGGTTTGGAGTGTTTTGTATTTAATTATTTTTCTAACTTTTGGTTGGGTAATTTATCAAGCGATTAGCGGTAAACTTTCCTGGTGGCTGGCCCTACCTTTTATTCTCAACCTAGTTTTTAATTTTTTATTTACTTATTTTCAGTTTGGCCTAGGGAATAATTTACTTGCCTCAATTGATATCGTTTTAGTGCTCGGCACTTTAATCTGGGCCTTAATTATTATTTGGCCTCATTTCCCGTTGGTAGTTTATCTGAATATTCCTTATGTTCTGTGGGGGGCTTATGCCACCGCCTTGCAATTAACGATTACTTATTTAAATTGGTAGTTTATTTTTATGTCTAATTTAAAAAAACCAGAACTCTTAGCACCGGCTGGTGATTTAGAAAAATTAAAAACCGCTTTAGCCTTTGGGGCTGATGCGGTTTATTTTGGTTTACCTGATTTTTCCTTGCGAGTACGGATTAATGACTTTACTTGGGCGAGCTTAAAAGAAGCGGTAAAAATTACTCATCAAGCCAAGAAAAAAGCTTATGTTACTTTAAATATTTTTGCTCATAATCAGCATCTGGCTAAATTAGCCAGTCACGTTAAAAAATTACGCGCCATTGGTCCGGATGCCTTATTTATTTCTGATCCAGGAGTTTTAAAGGTAGTTAAGACAGTTTGGCCTCAAGCTAAAATTAGTTTAAGCACGCAAGCTAACTGTACTAATTGGCAGGCGGCTAAGTTTTGGCAGGCTCAGGGTTTCAAGCGGATTATTTTATCACGCGAATTACCACTGAAGTCAGTGGCTGAAATTATCAAAAAAAATCCCCAGCTGGAAATTGAAACATTTGTTCATGGCGCTTTGTGCATGGCCTACTCCGGTCGCTGTTTTCTGTCAGCTCTAACGACTGGTCGCAACGCTAATTTAGGAGATTGTGTTCAGCCTTGTCGGTTTGAATATGAAATTACCGCCAAGGGATCTGACCAGCCCCTAACTATTGGTCAAGATAATCATGGTTCATATTTATTAAACTCTTTAGACCTTTGTCTCCTAAAACGTTTACCAGAAATTATTAAAATTGGGGTCAGCGCTTTAAAAATTGAAGGCCGAGCCAAGAGTGTTTATTATTTAGCTAATGTTGTTGGCGCTTATCGCCAAGCAATTGATTTAATTTTTTCTGCTAAGTCGGTAGCCGAGAAAACCACGCAGTTAAATTTTTTATATCACGAGCTAGCTAGTAAGTTAGTTCATCGCGGTTTTACCGAGGGCTTTATGTTTGCTGGTAACACTAATTTACAAAATTTAACTAATAGTAAAATTCTTCCGGCTTGGGAATTTTGTGGTCAAGTACTAAATTGTCAGAAGCAGGGAACAAATAATTTTATCTCGACTCTCCAAGTACATAATACTTTAAAAGTAGGTGATCGCTTAGAGTTAGTTCTGCCTCCTTATCAAGTTAAGGCCTTTAAGCTCACTGCGATGAAATTAGCTGACACTGGAAAAAATATTGTTGAAGCTCATGGTGGCGGTGGCGGTCAACAAATAATTTTAGAGACTAACTATCCTGTGCCCACCTTGAGCGTTCTTCGTCGTCATCTACCAAAAACCGCTTAATTATTTGGGAATTATTCCTAAATATGCTAAAATATTAATAGTTAGCTTTAGCTTAACTATCAATTTATGCGTTTAGCCTTACAATTCTTTTCCATTTTAGGAGTAATTTTTGGTTTAAGCACTTTTGTGGTGCTCAATCTTTCTTGGTGGAGTATTTTGTTTAGCATTTTTTTTGTTGTTTGGGGGATTATTTCCTTTTTTTCTTTAAGTGATAAGAAAAAATATAAACTAGCTTTAAAAATTTTCTCAGTGATCGGTGGAGTTATTGGTTTAATTTTATTGGTTTTAAGTATTTGGGCACTAATTATTACTGATTCTTTAATTTTTAAAAATTATTTAGCCTTTAGCTTATTTGTTAGCCTGCTAATGCTTCCTTGGTCAGTTTTAGTGTTTAAATATTTAAGTAAACGCTAAATATTGGGCATTTTTTGCAAAATATGCTAAAATATAGTTAGACGATAATTTCGGCTATTTTATGTTTAAAAGGATTAGTAACAATTTAAGAAACAAGTTAAACGGCAGTACCCAGGGTCATGTCTATAATTTATTTATAGACATCTTTTTGTTTTATCGTCAGATTAGTAGATATAAATAAAAATTTTTAAATAAAAGAAAAAAGACCGTTTCAATTAGAGAAGCGGTCTTATTTTTTGGTTTTTTTATTCAAGCTCTTCGAGCTTGATAAAACGATTTTCAGTTCCCGAAATAGGGAATTGACCAGTGGGAGCACCAACTTTGAGGCAATATTTAGCCTCTCTATTTTGGCGGCCAAGTTTTTCCTGAAAAATATTCAGGATTATGGACTTTTTATCACCCCGGGCGTGGTCAGTTTTTTCGACCACCTCTACTTGGTCGACTACAATAGTTTTCCCGAGTAGTTTATAATCGACAAAAAATTTGCGGGTAACAAAGTTACCATTAAATAGGTCGCCCCGTCTCCAGTGAGGAGCAATGTTGATTTCTTTTGTTTGGCCATTTTGGCCTATTTTGATTTTGTGCCCCCGAATAAATTTTAAATGGGGATCATTTTCTCCAGGGAATTTTACTTCCACTAAATCAAATAATCCCAATGTTTTAAAGCTAGCGTTAACTTCCGTTGCTTTCATTTTGTCCTCCTTTTTTAAATGTACAATAAATTAATTTTTAATTATCATAGCATTATATCATATTTAAATAGTTTTGTCAATATTTAAGAGAAATAGGCTCAAAAAATCTCTAAATTTATCTTGATTTATCAATAATTATGTTATAATATTAATAAGTTAAGATTCTTAATTGATTTTTTTATTTATTTTTTGTTAAATTTATGTCTAAAAAGAAAATTTGGTGGTTAGCCTCTGGTCTTCTTATCATTATCGTGATTACTGGAATTGTGGTTAATAATCGCCGTAAACCTAAAGAAGAATATACCACCGTTACCGTTAGTACTGGTCCCTTAGTGCAAACTGTGATGGAAACGGGAACTGTTAAACCAGTCAAAGAAGTTAATTTAAATTTTTTAGGAGCTGGCTTGTTGGCTGACATTAAAGTGCAAGTCGGTGATACGGTAGCCGCTGGTGATGTTTTAGCGGAGTTAGATAATAGCGCCTTACTTCTGCGCAAGATTGAAGCTGAAGCGGGACTACAAATTACCCAAGCTAATTTATCTAAAGTTTTAGCGGGAGCTAGTCGCGAAACAGTGGCTATTAGTCAACGTAGTTTAGAGCAAGCAATTAGTGCCGAGCAAGCAGCCAGAGACGATTTAGAAAAAACCAGAAAATCAGTAAATGAAAGCTTAACGCAAGCAAAAAATGCTTTATTTGATTTAGAGTCAGATTTGCCTGATAATATTACTCCTCAAGAACAAGCAGTGACAACAGCTTTAACTAATCTCAGTAACACAAAAAGCACTAATCAAAAAAATATTGATAATAGTCGAAGCTCTTCTCTATTTACTTTTAGTGATAAAATTTTAGTTGCTCGAATTGCCATGGACAATATTAATACCTTACTTACTGATGAGAGTGCTCGTTACGTTTTAAGTGCTAAAAATTCTACTTGGTTACAAAAAACTCGTGATGGCCGATTATTAACCCTAGAATTATTAGATGCAGCTGATGAGGCGATTAGCTTAGCTAACAGCAACAATATTGAAGAATCAGCGGTGGCGGCCGGTGAAGCTAGTTTAGTGGCTTTAAGTCGTAGTCGCCAAGTTTTGTCTGATGCTTATTTTATGCTTGAGGCAACAATTACTAGTTCTGAATTTACTCAAGTTAAATTAGATAATTATAAAACTTTAATTAATAATCAAATTACTCAGATTAATGCGGCTGTTAGCGCAATTGAATTAGCTAATCAAAATTTTAGCAGTGCTCGCCTCGCTTATAGTACGGCTGTTTTAAGTGCTGAGGAAAATTTACGTCAAGCTCAGGTCAATTTAGATAATGCGATTTTAATGGCTCGCAATCAATTAAATAGTTTAAATTTATCTACTGATCAACAGATTAATAGTGCTCAGGCTAGACTTGATTCGGCCACTCAAGCAGTTTCCGTTGCTCGAGCTCAATTAAATAATACGACTGCTTCTGCTCGCCCCCAAGACATTAGTTTAGCTCAGGCTCAGGTTAGCCAAGCGCAGGCTAATATTGCCAGCATTCAAAAACAAATTGATGATAATATTTTAATCTCACCTCTAGATGGGGTAATTACGACCGTTAATTATCAAATTGGTGAACAATTTGCTCCGGGAGTTAAGCCTTTAATTTCAGTGTTAGTAAATAATATTTTTGAAATTGAAGTGGATATTTCTGAATCGGATATTAATAAAGTAAAAATTAATGATCCAGTAAGAATTACTCTTGATGCTTTTGGTGAAGACACAGTCTTTACTGGCCAGGTTTATTTTATTGAACCAGCCCAAACCCTAATTCAAGGAGTAGTTTATTATAAAGTAAAAATTGAATTTGTTTCCTTAGAACAGTGGTTAGCCCAAAATATTGAACTGCGTTCCGAGATTAAATCAGGAATGACTGCTAACGTTGAAATCACGACAGCTCGTCGCGATAGTGTTTTACAAATTCCCGCTCGAGCCTTAATTGAGCAAGACGATGGTCAGCGAATAGTGAGACTGTTAGTTAACGAACAAGTAATGGAAGTGCCAGTAGTAACTGGTTTACGGGGTGATGATGGCTTAGTAGAAGTTATTAGTGGTTTACAGGCGGGTGATGAAGTGATTACTTTTGTCCGCTCATTACGTTAATTTTTTAGTATGGCGAAAACTTTAATTAAATTAGAAAATCTTTATAAGCGTTATCAGAGCGCCGATCTTATCACTGAAGTTTTGCGTGATATTAATATTACAGTTGAAGCTGGTGAATTTGTGGCGATTATGGGTCCTTCAGGCTCTGGTAAGTCAACTTTAATGCATATCTTGGGCTTGCTTGAACGTCCTAGCAATGGTCGTTATTTATTTAACGATCAAGATGTTAGCCAGTTGGATGATGATAATTTAGCTGCCCTAAGAAATCAAAAAATTGGTTTTGTTTTTCAGGCTTTCAACCTCTTGGCCCGGACTAGTGTGATTGATAACGTTAAACTCCCTCTTCTTTATTCAATTGATAAAAAAAATATGGAGAGTCGAG
The DNA here is from genome assembly GCA_964406935.1 of uncultured Gammaproteobacteria bacterium. Classification (GTDB taxonomy): domain Bacteria; phylum Patescibacteriota; class Patescibacteriia; order Patescibacteriales; family UBA12465; genus PWHG01. Next base: position 54,216 of record CAYOTM010000002.1, on the reverse strand, counting down.
CCAAAAAGGTTTTAGAAAGTGTCGGCTTGGGTCATCGTTTAAATTATTTTACTAATCAAATATCGGGAGGAGAAAAACAACGGGTAGCGATCGCTCGAGCTTTAGTGAATCAGCCAGATATTATTTTTGCTGATGAGCCGACAGGTAATTTAGATTCTAAATCAGGTACTCAAGTGATGAATATTTTGCAAACTTTAAATGAACAGGGAAATACGATTATTTTAGTGACTCATGAAACTTTTACGGCTGAGCATGCTAAACGAATTATTAAAATTTATGATGGTCAAATAGTTGATGATGATATGGTAAAAAATCGACGCTTTGCTAAGAGTCAGGAGCTTCTTAAATAAATTTATGTTAGAAAATTTTAGACAAATTATTTCTATTGTTTGGCGGGCTTTATTAAGTAATAAAACCCGCAGTTTTTTAACTATGCTTGGTATCATTATCGGGGTTGCTGCAGTGGTGATTATTATGGCAGTGGGGGCGGGCGCTCAGTCCTTAATTTTAAATCAACTAGAGGGTTTAGGTAATAGTGAATTAATTGCTGTTTTACCGGGTAAGTCTGACGAGTCTGGTCCGCCGGCTTCCGCTTTTGGAGTAACAGTTACCACTCTAACCCTAAAAGATCTTGAGGCTCTGGCCCTTAAAAAAAATGTGACTAACGCGCAAGCGGTGTCTGCTTATTATGAATTAGACCTAAGCGTTAGTTGGCGGCAAACAGTATTTGACACAACTATTAATGGAGTAACGGCTAATTATTTAGAAGTCGAGGGCGGAGAGTTAGCGGTGGGTCGATTTTTTACCGCCGAAGAAGATAATAATTTAGCTAAGGTCGCTGTTCTTGGTGATACGGTAGCGGTTGAACTGTTTGGTCAATCTAATCCGATTGGTCAAAAAATTCGGGTAAAAAATCAAACTTTAGAAGTTATTGGGGTTTTAAAAAAACGCGGTCAGGTTGGTTTTTCTAATTTTGATGATCAAATTTTAGCTCCTTTGCAATTTGTTCAAAGATCTTTGGCTGGGGTTCAACATTTAAGCGTGATTCGTTTGCGAGTGGCTGGTGTAGATAATATTGAACAAACCATGGAAGAAGTTAAACAAACTTTGCGGGAGCAACATGGAATTACTAATCCCGAGGATGATGATTTTTCGGTTCGTAGTTTTCGAGATGCGATTAGTTTAGTGACTACTGTCACTGATGCTTTACGTTATTTTCTAGCGGCCATGGCGGCCTTGTCATTATTAGTGGGAGGGATTGGAATTATGAATATTATGTTAGTTAGTGTTACTGAACGGACTCGCGAAATTGGTTTACGAAAAGCCATCGGGGCTAATAATTGGCAAATCATGCGTCAGTTTTTACTAGAAGCCGTCGGCCTAACTTTAGTTGGTGGTTTAATTGGTTTAATTAGTGGAATTGGTATTTCTTATTTAATTTATGTGGTAGCCGCGGCTTTAGATTATCAGTGGGCCTTTGTGATTTCTTGGTCGGCAATTGCCTTAGCAGTTTCCTTATCGGCAATTATTGGTTTAGTATTTGGTCTTTATCCGGCTCGGCAGGCTAGCCGCTTGAGTCCGATTGAAGCTTTACGTTATGAATAATTTTATTCGTCTAAAAATTGCCTTCCAACTAGCTTGGCGCTCCCTGCGTTTAAATATTTTGCGTACTAGCTTAACAGTTTTAGGAGTGATTATTGGAACAACAGCTATTGTTGTTGTTTTTGCTGCTGGCGATGCTCTGCAAAAATTAATTTTAAATGAAGTTGAATCTTATGGTACAGATATTATTCAAACGGAAATCCGGGTACCCACTGCTAAAAGTGAGTTTGCTGTTGGGGAAGTAACTACTTTAAAATTATCAGACATGGAGGCGATTGACCGTTTGGCTAATATTAAACGTAGCTATGCCATGTTAATTGGCCAACAACGGGTTAGCTATGCTAACCAAGGAAAAAGTGTTTTACTCTTTGGAGTAAGTGCTAATTATGCGATAATTGACCAAAAAAGCCAAACCACTGCTGGCCGTTTTTTTGATCAGGAAGAGGATAATGTTCAAGCTCAAGTAGCGGTTTTAGGGAGCAAGTTGAAAGAAAATTTATTTGGTGATCAAGAAGCGGTTGGTCAACAAATCTCTGTTGGTAATGGAAAATTTCGAGTAATCGGAGTTTTAGAGGAGAGAGGTAGCGCGGCTGGTTTTATTGATTTTGATGATTCCTTGTATATTCCGGTGCAAACTTTACAAAAAAGAATTTTAGGAGTTGATCATGTAATTTCTTTTGTTCACCAACTTAATGATATTGATCGAGCAGAGGAAACTGCCGAAGAAGTTAGTTTACTTCTTAGAGAGCGCCATGATATCAGTGATCCTAGTCGTGATGATTTTCGGGTTTCCACCATGGAAGAGGCTTTAGAAATTGTTAACATGGTCACCGGAACAGTCACCCTACTTTTATTAGCTATTGTTCTTATTTCTTTATTAGTTGGTGGAGTGGGGATTATGAATATTATGTATGTCACTGTCACTGAACGGACTCCCGAAATTGGTTTACGTAAAGCGATGGGCGCTAATTCTTTTGATGTCGTTAGTCAGTTTTTAATTGAAGCGATGCTGATTACTTTTTGGGGTTGGCTAATGGGAGTTGGTTTAGGGTTGATTATTTCTAGAATTTTAATTTGGGTGGCTTCCTCGGCCTTAAATATCAGCTTAACTTTTATTTGGCCGCTTAATGGAATTTTAGTGGCTTTTATTTTTGCTCTAATTTGTGGCCTATTATTTGGTTTAAGGCCAGCGCAAAAAGCAGCTAAGCTTGATCCCGTGGAAGCTCTTCGGACTGAGTAATATTTTTGTTCACCTTATTTTTAACAACAAGATAAATAATTATAATTTTTTGTTTCTGGTCAAATAAATGGTATAATAAAAGTACAATAATAAAAAATATATGTTTAGTAAATTTTGGCAAAAAATTTTTCCGGCCGCTGAGTCAGCTAGCGATTTAGGTCAACCGATAGAAGTAGATACTGAAATTAATCATCCAGAAATAGTTGTTAATAATAATCCAGGAGACTCGACTAATAATGATTATCCTCGGGGTGATCAATTATCATCGGAGTCAGAAATTAATTTTCCTGAGTCAGAGGAGATGGAGACAGGCAGCAGTTCAACCCCCCTAGAGCCAGATGATTTAGAAATTAAGCTGTAATTTCCAGGGGTAATTTATTGGAGATTTTTTTAAACCCACAGTTTAATTATTATCAGAAGTTAAGCTAGTTTGGGTTTTTTCTTTAATTATTTTTTATAAAGCAAGAAAAAGATGAATTTTGATTGTAATAATTATTAAATATTATGTTAAATTTAAATAAAGTTTTTAATCCTAGAAGCATTGCTCTGATTGGCGCTTCAGGTAGAGAGGGAAGCGTCGGGCACGATTTATTAAAAAATTTAATTACTAGTGGTTTTGCTGGGAAAATTTTTCCAGTAAATCCGAAATATAACAAATTACTTAATCTTAAGTGTTATGCTAGCTTAGCTGATATTAAAGAATCAGTTGATTTAATGATCGTTGCCGTACCAGCTAAAATTGTGCCTAGTGTTTTAGGGCAGGGCGGAAGCCTAAAAATTCCAGCGGCGATTGTTATTTCGGCTGGTTTTAAAGAGGTGGGTAATTTAACCTTGGAGGAAGAAATTACCAAGATTGCTAAGCTCTATAAAATTAATTTACTTGGTCCAAATTGTTTAGGCGTGCTTAATCCTGTCATTAAACTAAATGCTTCTTTTTCAGCTACTGATGCTCAGGCCGGCCAAATTGCTTTTATTTCTCAAAGTGGGGCCTTGTGTACGGCCTTTATTGATGCCGCTAAATCACTCAACTTAGGTTTTTCTAAATTTATTAGCGTGGGCAATAAAGCAGTCATTGATGAAGCAGACCTATTAAATTATTTAGTGACTGATAAGTTTACCAAAATCATTGCTTTATATGTTGAGCAACTAGCTCGACCGAAGAAATTTTTGGAAGCTTGTCAGCGGTTAGCTAAGGCAGGTAAACCAGTGGTGATTTTAAAAGGTGGGCGGACCCAGATCGGTGCCGGGGCTAGCGCTTCTCATACTGGTGCTTTAGCTGGTAATGATGAAATTTATCAAGCCCTATTTCGCCAAGGACAAATCATTCGAGCGGAAAATATTAATGAACTACTTGATTACTTACAAGTCTTAAATAACAATTTAGATCTAAGCGTTAATAAATTAGCGATTGTGACTAATGCCGGCGGCCCGGGCGTATTAGCGGCGGATATGGCGAGCGTAAATCACTTAAATTTAGCTTCCTTTTCTCTTAATACTTCATCCTTACTAGCTAATAGTTTACCGGCTAATGCTAGTTTAGGTAATCCCATTGATATTTTAGGCGATGCTCCGGCCGAGCGCTACCGTTTAACTCTAAATATTTTAGCCAAGGATAAACACACTGATTCAGTGTTAGTAATTCTTAGCCCGCAGTCAATGTCTGATATTAAATTAAGTGCTCAAGCTATTCTTAGTTTTAAGAAGGAAACTAAGAAAACTGTAGTAGCTGTTTTAATGGGGGAGGAGTTAGTAGCTAAATTTCGCGATTATTTACGTCAGCAGGGAATTGCGGTATTTGATTTTCCTGAGCCGGCGGTTAAAGCCCTAACTGCCCTACATCAGTGGTCAAATCATCAATCTTTTCCTAGTTTACAAATTCCTAATTTTTCCGATGTCAGAAATACGCCAGTTAATTCGATTATTAAACAAGTAATTGGTCGTGGCGACTCACATCTTCTGGAAACTGAAGCCCTCAAGGTTTTAGCCGCCTATAATTTACCAGTTTTAAGATATCGTTTTGTGAATAATTTATCGGCTGCCAAGTTAGCCGCTAGTAATTTTAAAGACAAAGTTGCCCTAAAAATAGTTTCACCCGATATTTTGCATAAAACTGAAGTTGGTGGAGTTATTTTGTCAGTGGCTAAAAAAGATATTCCCTTAGCTTATAAAAAGTTAATTAAGCAGGTTAAAAAAAATAAACCAGAGGCGGATATTTCCGGGGTGTTAATTAGTGAAATGATTACTGGTCAGCTAACCGAATTAATTATCGGGGCGGTGCGTGATCCCGCTTTAGGGCCGGCAGTGATGATTGGCTTGGGAGGAATTTATGTAGAAATTCTAGCTGATCGTGTTTTTGGAGTTGATCCCTTATCCAGGGCAGCTGCTTCTAAAATGTTAACTCACTTAAAATCTAGTAAAATTCTCCAGGCTTATCGGGGGCGACCATTGGCTGATCAAGAAAAAATTGTTGATTGTTTACTCAGAGTTTTATTAATTATGCGTGAGCATCCGGAAATTAAAGAAATTGATATTAATCCACTAATGGTCTTTGCTCAAGATCAGGGAGTGAAAATCGCTGATGCTCGAATCATTCTGCGGTAAAATTTTTTAAAATTATTTTTACTAAAAAAACTCTTCCTAAATGGGAAGAGTTTTTTATTTTTATTTAAGTTATTAAATTTTTATTTTTTTCAAACGTAGGGAGTTGGCGACCACTGAGAAGGAACTAAAAGCCATTGCTCCAGCAGCGATAATTGGA
>CAYOTM010000002.1:0-48606 GCA_964406935.1 uncultured Gammaproteobacteria bacterium | reverse complement strand
ATAGTTGCTAGGATTCCGAAAGCCGCTAAGGGAACAGCAATTAGATTATAAGCATAAGCCCAGAATAAATTTTGCTTAACTACTTGGAAGGTTTTTTTACTAAGTTTAATGGTGGTAACCAGCGCTGTTAATTCCCCTCTAATTAGAGTAATTTCACCGGCTTCAATGGCGATATCAGTTCCTGTGCCAATCGCAATCCCGATGTCTGCTTGAGTTAGGGCCGGGGCATCATTAATACCATCACCCACCATGGCTACTTGAACCGCTCCATTTTTTTGTAATTCTTTAATTGCTTGGACTTTTTGCTCAGGCAAAACCTCGGCCCTTACTTCATCAATTCCCACTTCTTTAGCAATCGCTAAAGCAGTTTGTTGATTATCGCCAGTTAGCATGACTAGCTTGTAACCCAATTCTTTTAATTGGCTGATCGCTAGGCGACTGTCATCTTTTAGGGTGTCAGCCATCGCAATTAGGCCTAAGATTTTTTCTTGAGTAGCTACTAGAATAACTGTCTTCCCTTGATTTTCTAAAGAGACAATCCGTTCTTCTAAATGTTGATAGTTGATATTATTATTAGTCATTAGTAAACGCCTACCAATAAATATTTTTTTTCCATCAATGGTGGCTCTTAGACCTTGACCAAAAATTGCTTGAAAATCACTGCTTTCTTTAATCGGTAACTGTTGTTTTTTTGCTTCCTTGACAATCGCTTGAGCTAAGGGATGTTCTGAGTTAGCTTCCGCGGCGGCTGCTAGAGAGATTAATTCTTCAGGAGAAATATTAGTGCTTGGCACAATTGCAGTTACTTTTGGCTGACCTTTAGTGAGTGTGCCAGTTTTATCGAGGACAATAATTTTCACTTTACCCATTAACTCAATCGCTTCACCACGTCTAAATAAAATTCCTTGATTAGCCCCCCGACCAATGCCAACAGTTAGGGCGGTGGGAGTGGCTAGTCCTAAGGCGCAGGGACAGGCAATAATTAAAACGGTAATCGCGGCGACCACGGCGGTAAACCAGGAGCCAATAATTAACCAAATAATTAGAGTGAGAGCAGCTACTAATAAAATAATGGGTACAAAATAAGCGGTTACCTTATCAGCAAACTCTTGAATAGGAATTCTGGAGCCTTGAGCTTCTTTAACTAATTTAACTACTTGCGCTAAAAAAGTGTCTTGGCCTAATTTAGTAACTTTTATTTTAAGCACTCCAGCCTGATTAATAGCCGAACCGATAACCGTTGAGTCGACAGTTTTTTCCACTGGTAAAGATTCGCCGGTGGCCATTGACTCATCAACACTTGATTGACCAGCCATCACTTGCCCGTCGGTCGGAATTTTTTCACCGGGTTTTACCAACATAAGATCACCTAAGCGTAAATTTTTAACCGCTACTTCCTGTTCTTGGCCATCAATAATAATTCTAGCAGTTTTCGCTTCTAATTTTAGGAGTTTGCTTAAAGCTTCTGAAGTTTTTCCCTTAGCTCTTTCTTCTAAGAAACGACCAAGTAGTTGAAAGGCAATAATAAAGGCGGCAATTTCAAAGAAGACGGGAATTTTCCAAAAGAAAGCTGCTAAACCAAACAACCAAGCTGCCTGAGCCCCCAAAGAAATCAAGACGTCCATATTGGCGTATAATTTTTTCAGTGACTTAAATGCCGAAACATGAGTTCTCCAACCAAGAATGTAAACAACTATAAAAGACAGACCAGCTTCAATCATCATTTGGATTTTAGCAGCGATAACCGGATCATTACTTAAAAACATTAAGTGAATATCTAAATACATTAAAACCATCGCCACCATCAAAGGAACACTTAAGGCAAAGGCCAAGACTACTTTGAATTTAGCGGTTTTAATTGCTTGCTGTTCTTGCTGAGCTAAATCGTCGGTCAATCCCTTTTCATTATCATTATCTAAGATGGCCTGATAACCTAAATCATTAACTTCTTGAGCAACCGCTTTTAAAGATATTTCTTCATTTGTTTCTAAGCTTAAGCTTTTATTAACAAAATCTACCCGCGCTTCTTTTATCTTCGGATTTTTCTTTAAATGATTTTCAATGTTTTTAGCACAACTAACACAGGTCATGCCTAAAATTTTGAGATTATTATTTTTCATATTATTTAATTATTAGGATCAGCGACTTCGATGGTGCCCGAAACCATGCCCATCCAGCAACTGAAAGGATAACGGCCCACTTTAGTGGGAGTAAATTCCTTAACACTTATTTGCCCGCGAGTTAAAGGAATGGAACCAGTAAATAAATCGCGAGAAATAACGGCATTAGTGCAACCACTAGTACCTTGGTCGGCAATTTCCCACCTTACTGGCACACCCACTCTTACTTTGAAATAGCTGGGATCATACTTAAAACTATAAGCCTCCATTTTGATTACTTGTTTACCATTAACCATTCGTGCCCAGCCATCTTCTTCTAGTTGTTGATTAGTAGTTTGGCTGACAGTTAAATTATTCAAATTTGGCCAACCTAAGATATTAAATTGGGAATTGATATTATAAATAGCCAAGAAAATTAAAATAAAGGAGATAATCAGGGAAGCTCTGATGGAATAAATTTTTAGACCGAACAAACCGATTGCTACTAGGGCTGGTGCGGTTCCTAGGGCAAAAAACAACATCATTAAGCTAGCTTGGAGTGGACTAGGAGCCAGGAGGGCCAATGATTGAACAGCAATGGTAAAGCCACAGGGCACAAAGAAACTTAAGGCCCCCATCACCGCTGGCGACCAAGCTTTAGTGAAATTATTTTCTTGAGTGATAAATTTAGTAAATTTATCAGGGAGAATTTTTTTACTTGGTAATTTTAGTCCTAAGCCTTTAAGACCAATTATTAACATAATCAGGGAGACAGCGATAATGAACCAAACAGTGATATCAAGAGAAATTTGTAAACTTTGTCCTAGCCAACCCAAAAAATAACCACCCACCCCAAAGGCAATTAAGCGCCCTAAATTAAATAACCAAACGGGTTGAAATTTTTTAAAAAAGTTTACTTGGTGATCAGTTTTAGCTTGCCATTGGCGGCTTAAAGCTAAGATAATTCCGCCGACTAAAGCGGCGCAAGTTGATATTCCAGCTAGTAATCCAAATACCAGAAAAGTTAGCAGGGAAGAGCTATCACTTAAATTAAAAAATTGATCGATTCCTAAACGATTTAAACTGAAAAATATCCCAATAATAATTACCAGCGATAGCCCAACAAATAGCCAGTCTTTAGTGGTGATTGCTTTGGTCTTGAAAGCTTGAGTGGCAAATTGATACTTTTCGACTGTAAACAAATTATTTAAATTATTAATATTGGGGGCCGTCTGTTCATAATTAACCTCTAACCAGCCTTGTTGACGATTAATTTCTTTTACTTTCACGCCAGCTAGTTCATTAATTTTTTTAGTTACTAAAATTTCGCAATTTTTACAATGGAGACCAGAAAAGTAAATCTTCTGTTTCTTATTAGTAGCCATATTATTTATTAGTCAGTCTAGTAACCTGGATAATTTCTTCAATCATTTTGCTTTTTTGTTTATCATTCTTAGAATTAATTGCTCCCTTAAAACAGGAATGAAGATGGCGATCAAGTAATTTATGTTGGACGGATTTGAGTAAGCCCAAAGCGGCCATATTTTGTTGCATAATATTAATACAATATTCCTTGTCTTCCACCATTTCAATAATTTTATCAAGTAAACCCCGACTCTTTTTTAAGCTAATCAGAATTTGTTTAGTTTGTTGTTGATGATTCATATAGTTTATTAAATATTTAATAATAATTAATTAATATACCTATACCATAGGTATGGGTATATTATAGACAAAAATTAAATTAAGGTCAAGTGAAATTTTCTAGTAAATTATCCTGGTTATTGCCTAATTAGCTTGCGATTTTTTCCCTCAAGTTATATAATAAAAATATCTTATTTTTACTAATCTATGCCCTTATTTAAACATAGCCCCTTGCCGATGAACTGGAAAACCGAATGGTTTCCCGCGGCCATCATTGCTTTATTATTTGTCGCTGCTATTTGGTTTTATTCAATTTTTCCAGAATCGGTGGCTGTTTTCTGGAATTTTAATGGCCAAGCCAGTCGTTTTGCCCCGCCTTTGGTAGCTGCTTTTGTTTTGCCTATTTTTACCTTTTTTATTTATTTAGCTTTTTTATTTTTACCACAGCTTGATTCCCACCGTGAACAATATTATCGTTTTGCTTATAGTTATCATCAATTAAAAGATGTGGTAATTGCCTTTTTAGGATTTATTTATTTTACAATCTCTTTTGCCGCCTTAGATTATCCGATTAATGTCTCTTTTTGGGTGCCAATTTTTGTAGCCATGTTGTTTGTTTGGTTAGGGACGGCTTTAGATAAGTTTAAGTATAATTGGTTTGTGGGCATTAAAACTCCCTGGACCAGGCAATCCTTAAAAGTGTGGGATAAAACTCACCAAATTGGTGGTCGCTTATTTACAGTTGCGGGTGCCTTGATTGCCTTAACTACGGTTGCTCCCTCGGGCTTTCGCTTACCTTTATTTATTTTAGCAATTTTGTTAGTAATTTTTGGACCGACTGTTTATTCAGGAATTTTGTATTGGAAGGAACATCGCCAAAAAAAATAAAAATTTTTAGATAAAAAAAACCGTTACTAATAACGGTTTTTTTAAATCATTTAATCTTCAAAAAAGACTGGACACCCGCTTATTCTATTGAGATTTTTTCTAAAAAAATCTTTATTTTTGCCGCTTGCTTCTCAACTTAGTACCAGGTACAATAATAATATGTCTAATAACACCCCCCTAGCTTTACGCTTGCGTCCAGAAAAATTAGCTGATTTTATTGGCCAAAGTGCCGTGATTGGCCCAGATTCTTGGCTCAGACAAGCAATTAAAGCGGACAATCTACCTTCTTTAGTTTTTTGGGGACCACCGGGCAGTGGCAAAACCACCCTAGCTTTGATTATTGCCAAAGAAACTAAGGCTGATTTTATTGAATTATCGGCTACTAGTAGTGGGGTTCAAGATTTAAAGAAAATTGTTGAGATTGCTAAAGCGACTAAACGTCTAGGTGGAAAGACTTTATTATTTATTGATGAAATTCATCGCTGGAATAAGGCGCAACAAGACGCTCTCCTGCCACAAGTGGAAAATGGCACCTTGATTTTAATTGGCGCTACTACCGAAAATCCGAGCTTTGCTTTAAATAGTGCTTTAATGTCCCGCCTAAAATTAATTGTTTTAGAGCCCTTGTCGATGAGTGAGCTAGAAAAAATTATTAAGCAAGCAATTAAGAAACTATCTTTAAAAATCGCCAGCCCAGTAATTAAACTAATTGCTCGCTTAGCCAATGGCGATGCTCGTCGGGCCCTGGGCTTACTGGAGGCAGCTAGTCAACAATCAACCGACATTACCGCTGATTTGGTTAAAAAAATTGCTAATCGTCCTCAGTTGTTATACGACAAAAAGGGGGATGAACATTTTAATTTAATTTCTGCTTTACATAAATCAATGCGGGGCAGCCAAGCTGATGCCGCCCTATATTATCTCGCCCGAATTTTAGAGGGCGGGGAAGACCCCTTATATGTTGCTCGGCGTTTGATTATTTTTGCTAGTGAAGATATTGGCTTGGCTAATAATAGTGCCTTGTTATTAGCCACCGCTTGTTATAATGCTTGCGCTAAAATTGGCTTACCAGAATGTTCCCTTAATTTAGCCCATACAGTTGTTTATTTGGCAAAATCACCAAAAAATATTGATGTTTATTTGGCTTATGGGAAGGTTAAGCAAGAAGTGCTCAAAAGTGGCAATTTAGCCGTGCCTCTTCATTTGCGTAATGCCCCGACGAAATTAATGGCCGATTTAGGCTATGCTAGAGATTATAAATATACACCGCTTGTCGATGATAGTCAGCAAGAATATTTACCCGCTGCCTTAAAGGGTAAGCGCTTTTTTGTGCCTACTAAAAATAAAAAAAATAATTCCCCTGACAAATAATTATTAGTTTAAAATTTATTGATCGCGCTGGACGGCGAATTTATAACCACGACCAGCAAAGGTGTGAATATAATCTTTAGCTCCTGAGGGGTTAATTTTTTTTCGTAAATTCATAATATGCGCTTCAATTGAATTAGAAAAGGGGTCGGCGTTCATATCCCACACGTGTTCCATAATATCCACTCGGGAAAGAATTTGCCCGGTTCTTTTTAAGAAAAATTCTAAGAGATTATATTCTTTTTTAGTTAAATCAATAGTGACATTACCTCGTTTAACGATTTTGGTTTCCTGATTCAAGCTAATCTCTCCTAATTTGATAATCTTTTCTTCTAGTTTAACTGGCCGACGCAGCAGGGCAGTTAAGCGCCAAATAAATTCCTCAAAAATAAAGGGCTTAACAATATAATCATCGGCCCCTTGAGCAAACATTAGGCGTTTACTTTCAAGGTCAGCCCTGACCGTCAAGACTAAAACCGGCAACATTAATTTTTCTTGACGAATTTCCTGAAGAACTTCCTGGCCATTTAATTTGGGCAGGGCATAATCAAGTACCAGTAAATCATAATAGTTGGTTCGGGCTAAAAATAGGCCGCGCTCGCCATCTTCGGCCTCATCAACAATAAATAAACGAGCTTCTAGGCCAGAGCGCAAATAACGACGAAGCTCCCGGTCATCTTCAATAATTAATATTTTCATAAAATTATTGGGGGCTGAGGTAATTAATTATTTATTTAATTATTATAAGGCCTGGAGTCTAACATTATTTTAAATTTTTTTTAAGACTAAAATAAAAGCTCTGACCTCTTAGTGGTTGCCATTATTAGTAGTTTTTCGTATAATTAAATTAGCGATTTTTTTATTTATGACTAAAAAAGTATTATCCAATCAAGCTCCGAAAGGCACCAGCGACTGGTTGCCGCCAGAATTGGCTATTCGCCAGTATATTTTTGCTACTTGGCGACGAGTTTGTTTACGCTATGGCTTTGCTGAATATCTCACGCCGCTAGTGGAATCAGCAGAGATTTATCGGGCTAAATCAGGTGAAGATATTGGCGGACCGGAACTTATTACTTTTCAAGATTTAGGTGGTCGCGAATTATGTATTCGTCCGGAAATGACTCCCTCGGTCACCCGGATGGTGAGTAAAATTTATGGGGCTTCGCCTAAGCCCTTAAAATTATTTTCGATTGCCAATTTTATGCGTAATGAAAAACCGCAACGAGGACGCAATCGCGAATTTTGGCAACTCAATTGTGATATTTTTGGGAGTGCTTCGATTGCCGCTGATTTAGAAATTCTCCAATTAGCCCTAGATATAATGCGTGAATTTAAAGCCCCAGCTAATTCCTTTACCTTAAAATTAAATAGTCGGCGTTTTTTAGAAACCGTCTTTCCTTTATTTGGTTTAACTATTAATAATAGTCAGACTTTATTTAGAGTTTTAGATAAACAACAAAAGTTATCTGCTCCAGAATTTATTAAACGCTTACAAGACTTAGGAGCCAGCGAATCTCAAGCGCAGCAAATTAATCAGTTTATGTCTGGTCAAGCTGATGCTTGGTTGCGCCAAGCACTTTTGCGTTCGCCAGAACTAAAAGCAGCTAAGGCCGAAATTGATTTTGTTCTTGAACGCTTGAATTCTTTAGGCTATGGCGCCGAAATTGTGTTTGATCCTTCACTCATTCGCGGTTTTGATTATTATGATGGTCTGGTTTTTGAAGTATTTGATAATCATCCCGATAATAATCGGGCGATGTTTGGGGGTGGTCGCTATAATGGCTTAGCCGATATTTTTGGTGTGGATAGTTTTCCAGCGGTTGGCTTTGCTCCGGGCGATGAAACAGTTAAATTATTTTTAGAAACTTGGAAGTTATTGCCTGATTTTCAAGATAATCTGCGCTCAATAATTTACTTTCCCTTACTGAGTGCCGAGCTATTAGCTCCAGCTCAAATTTTAGCGAGCAAACTCCGGCAAGCTGGTCAAGCCGTCTTTTTTGCTTTTGAACCCCAGCGCCTAGGAAAGGCCCTAGATTTTGCTAATCGCCAAGGTTTTTCTCAAGTGTTAATTTTTGGTTCCGAAGAGCAGGCAGCTGGGCAATACAAAATTAAAAACATGATTGACGGCCAAGAAGAAATTTTTTCCCTATAAATTATTAAATTAAAACAGCCAACTAACTCTTTGGCTGTTTTTTTATTTTCCCTTTACTTTTTTCTCAATCTTTCTTATAGTTATCTATTAATTTACAAATAATTTGTTCTTTACTAACCAATATAAAACAATTAATAATGAAAGAAAAAAACCTGTTTATTTTTGATTTTGATGGTGTTTTAACCTTTTCCACCCAGATTGGTTTCCAATCTTTGCAAGCAGCGGCTAAACAGCATAAATTAAATGTTCCGTCTGATGAGCAGTTGAAGTTTCATTGGGGTAAAAGCTTGGAAAAAGAAATGTTTCCGGTGTTAAGCCAAGAATTAAATTGGCCCCACTTTAAACTCCAGGATCTTCTTCAAAGCTTCTTGGAGATTTCCACTCTTCAGATTTACCCGCTGGCTCCTTGCTTATTACAGCTCTTAGAAACCCTGCAGTTTCATAAAAAAGATTTAGCGATTGTTACTAATCGTGATTTTAACAGCTTGTTGTTTCGCTCCCACCAATCGGGCTTGGATTTAAAATTTTTTAAAGACATTGTTTACCCCACTAACGGGTTAACTAAGCCTAACCCAGAAATTTTTGATCATTTTTGGTTAAAAGGTTATCAACCGGAAGACGCAGTTTTTATTGGTGATTCAATTAATTATGATTTGGCGGCGGCTAACAATCACCGGCCCAATTTAGATTTTATTGCCATCACCTCTGGTCTCCATAGTCTTCAAGAATTTTTGGAAGCTGGTGTTCCTGAGCACCTGATCCTGGATAGCCCGGGCCAAATTATTAATTTATTGAACTAAAAAACAACCCCTAAGTAATTAGGGGTTTTTATTTAAAGAGATTTATTATTTTAGTTTTTTCGACAGTACTTTAACCTTAAAGGGGGCAAAACTGAGGCGATGAAGAGGGCAGGGTCCAAATTCTTTAATTTTACTGAGATGAATTTTGGTGCCATAACCCTTATGTTTAGCAAATAAATAGCCGGGATATTTAATTTCTGCTTCTTGCATCAACCAATCACGACTAACTTTAGCAATAATCGAGGCGGCGGCAACTACAAACACCGAGGCATCGCCACTAACAATCGCGGTTTGATTAATATTGAGTTTGGGAATTTTTAAATGACCATCGACTAGGACAAAATCCGGTGGCTGCTTTAAACTGCTGAGCGCTTTTTTCATCGCCAAAAAACTGGCTTGTAAAATATTAACTTGATCAATTTTTTGATTATTAATCACCCCAATTTGAACATCTAAGACTGATTTTTTAATGACGGCAAAAATTTTCTCTCGCTTTTTGGCGGTTAATTTTTTAGAGTCAGCCACTAATTTTAATTCCTCGCTATCAATTTTAAAATTTTGGTCAATCACCACCGCGGCGGCGACCACTGGTCCGGCCAAGGGTCCGCGACCAGCTTCATCTACCCCGGCAATTGTTTGGTAGCCAAGGTCAAAAATTTTTTGTTCCGTGTCGAGGTTAAGCATGGCTTTAGTATAGCATATTTTATCTTTTTTTAACCGTTTTAAATAATTAATATTGAAGATAAAAATCAGTCCCCATTATTATTTACAAGACAAGTCAGTTGTGGCACTATAATATTAGTTTGCCCGGATGGCGGAATTGGTAGACGCGCTAGCTTCAGGAGCTAGTCTTCGTTATTGGAGGTGGGGGTTCAAATCCCCCTTCGGGCACCAAAATTTAGCACCCTGCTAATTTTAATAAATTGGTCGTTTAGCTCAGCTGGTTAGAGCGCTGCGTTCACATCGCAGAGGTCAGTGGTTCGAGTCCACTAACGACCACTCGGAGGTTGTTTATAAAAGCCACTTTAGTGGTTTTTATGATACTAGGCTAATTAAGACTCTATTGAAATTTGATTGCTTTATTTTCTAAATTATCTTAAATTTTAGTTTATAAAAACTAAAATTTATGATATGCTATAAGATATTATAAGAGATTAAGCTTAATTTTATGTCTAATAACTCTGTTTTTTCTCAGGTGCCAATTGAAGATTTTAGGCAAAAAGATCACGATATTTTAGATCTGTTTTGGCGGCGTTGGTCACCGCGAGCGATGTCTGGTAAAAGAATTGATCAGCCCACCATTGATCAACTACTAGAAGCGGCTCGCTTTGCCCCTTCATCCTTTAATGAGCAACCGTGGCGCTTTATTTATGCTTTTTATGGCACACCAGTTTGGCACCAAATTCTCGATAACCTAGTTCCTTTTAATAAAGATTGGGCAAAAAAATCCGGAGCCCTAGTAGTTTTAATTAGTAAACAAAATTTTAGTCATAATGAAAAGCCTAATCAACACGCTAGCTTTGATTGTGGGGCCGCTTGGCAAAATCTAGCCTTACAAGCCAGTAGCTTGAATTTAGTGGCTCATGCGATGGCTGGCTTTGATGCTGAGAAATTATCAGCTGATTTACAGATTTCTTCTGATTTTAAAATTGAAGTGGTGATTGCCCTGGGTTATCCTGGAGATAAAACAAATTTATCTAGTGATTTACAGGAAAAGGAAATCCCTTCTAAAAGATATCGTTTGGTGGAAATTTCTCAAATGGATAAAGGAAATTTTTCTTAAAATTGCTAATTGTGAATGATTCGCCATTAACAATATTAATTATATGAAAAAAAACCATTTTTTATTAGCGGTTATTGTTATTATTATTGTCAGTGCAGTTATTTTACGATTACGAGAAAATTCTGGTCAGTGGATTTGCCAAGACGGTCAGTGGCTGAAACAGGGAAGAACGACTGAGAATCGACCAAATGATCCTTGTCCTGGTTCTATAAACGAAGATTTAATTAATGACTCTGCGACTGAATCCTTAGAAAATTTAGTCGGTGGTGATCGTGATCAATATGGCTGCCTGCCATCAGCTGGTTATGTTTGGTGTCCTAGTTTATCTCAGTGTATTCGTCCTTGGGAGGAAAACTGTCCTTTGGAAGTGATGGAGCCGACAAATGAGCCGACAGATCCTCTGACAATTGAACCGATTGCGGATTCACCAATTAGAATCGCTCAACCTTTAGCTGGAGAGGTTTTAAGCAGCCCTTATGAAGTTCGTGGTTGGGCGCCAGGAACTTGGTTTTTTGAAGCTAACCTACCCATTAAATTAGTTGATGCTACTGGTCAGTTAGTAGCTATTACCGGAGCAATGACTAGTGAAGAGTGGATGACGGAAGATTTAGTTCCATTTTCTGGCACTTTAGAATTTAGTGGAGTCAGTGGTCGCGGAGAATTAATAATTATGAAGGATAATCCCAGCGGCCTACCTGAATATGACGCTGAAGTGCGCCTGCCAATTAGATTCAGTTCTAATTAATCATTTTTTATAATCTTAACAAGCAATGCAAGATTCTTTAGCGTCTATTAATTAAATTTTTATGGATTTATTTTTATATAATACTTTGGGTCGTCAGAAACAAAAATTTGTGCCTATCACTCCTGGTCAGGTTGGGCTGTATACCTGCGGGCCAACTGTTTATAATTTTGCTCATTTGGGCAACTTGCGGGCCTATTTGTTTGACGATCTTTTAAAGCGAGTATTGCTTTATAATGGTTATCAAGTAAATCACGTGATGAACATTACCGATGTTGGTCATTTAACTGGTGATGGTGACATGGGGGAAGATAAACTAGAAAAACGAGCCCAGGAAGAAAAAAAAGATGCTTGGCAATTAGCCGAATTTTATACTCAAGCCTTTAAAGAAGACCTAGAGGCTTTAAATATTTTAGAACCAAGCACTTGGTGCAAGGCGACTGATAATATTTCTGAACAAATTGAGTTAGTAAAATTGTTGGAAGCTAAGGGTTATACTTACACCACGAGCGATGGTTTATATTTTGATACTGCCAAAATCAAAAATTATAATCAATTAAGTAATCTCCCGTTGGAAAGCTTACAAGAGGGCGCCCGAGTAGAGAAAAATTTAGAAAAAAAGCAGCCGACTGATTTTGCGGTCTGGAAATTGTCTCAACCGGAGATGAAACGGCAAATGGAATGGGACTCACCCTGGGGAAAAGGTTTCCCGGGTTGGCATTTAGAATGCTCATCTATGAGCTTAAAGTATTTAGGCCAGAATCGGGACATTCATTGTGGTGGGGTTGATCATATCAATATTCACCACACCAATGAAATTGCCCAAAGCGAAGCAGCAACGGGGGAGAAATTTTTTAACTATTGGCTTCATAATGAGTTTTTGAATATTGTTGGTGGTAAAAAAATGGCTAAAAGTGCCGATAATTTTTTAACCCTAAAAAAAACGGTGGCTGATTTAGAAATCAACCCCTTAGCTTATCGCTTGGCTAGTCTGCAGGTACATTATCGCAAGCCGATGGAATATAGCGTGACTAGTTTTAAGCAAGCTCAACTAGCCCTCAGCAGTTTGTATGAACAAGTTTTAGTAGTGTCCTCAGATGCTAATAATTCTCTTGGTCAAGTGAATGAAGATTTAAGACAAGAATTTCTTAAAGCAATTAATGATGATCTAAATACCCCACGAGCCCTAGCGGTTTTAGCTAAAGTGTGGAAAGCTAAGTTGACGGCAGTTGATAAATTAGCCACTATTTATAATTTTGATCAGGTGCTTGGCCTTAAGTTGTCAGAGGCTAGCCAATTTGTGGCTGCCCCTTTGAGTGAAGAAGAATTCAGTCCGGAGCTAAAACAATTATTAAATGAACGACAAACTGCCCGGCAAGAAAAAGATTGGATAGCCGCTGATAATTTACGAGAAAAAATTAATAGTTTAGGCTGGCGAGTAGAAGACACTGTCAATGGTCAACAAGTTTTCAAAAAATGAAGAAAAATTTTTGGCAAACAACTAGCCGGCCGATTTTAGCCCTAGCGCCAATGGCCGGTTTTACTAATCGAGTATTTCGCCGTCTCTGCGGTCAGCTGGGGGCGGATGTTTTGTATAGTGAAATGGCTTCAGCTACTGCTTTGTTTTACGGCAAGTTAGCGGCTAAAAAAACTTTAGACCTCCTTCAGCCGGCGACCGGAGAAAAAAATTATGTGGTGCAATTGTTTGGCTCTCAGCCGGAACATTTTGTTTTCGCTACTCGACTAATTACTAAAAAATTACCAGTGGCCGGCTTCGATATTAATTGTGGTTGTCCGGTTAGTAAAGTAATTAAGCAGGGAGCCGGGGCTGATTTAATGAAAAATCCCCAGCGCTCCAGAAAAATTATTGAAGCCGTTTTAGCCAATACTGATTTACCCGTGTCAATTAAAATTAGAGCCAGCGCCGGCTCCATTCAGGCCGAAGAATTTTTGGCTCAGCTAGCTGATTTACCCATTTCCGCCGTTATGGTTCATGGTCGCAGTTTAGAGCAGGGTTTTACTGGCCAGGTTGATGTCAAAATAATTCAGCGTTTACGTAAAATTTATTCTGGCCCTTTATTAATTAATGGTGGAATTAATAATTTGGTTGGTGCCCAAAAAATTTTGAAAGATAGTCAAGCTGATGGCCTAGGTTTAGCCCGAGGAATCCTGGGTCGACCGTGGTTGTTTCGAGAAATAAAAAATAATCAAGAGGAGATTTGGTCACTGCCGGAAATCACTAAATTCATGATTAAGCACACTCAGTTAGTGGCCAAAGAATTTGGCCAACCAGGTATTTTAGAGCTCCGTAAACATTTATGTTGGTATGTCCAGGGACTCCCTCAAGCGAGCGCTTGGCGTCAGCAACTGGTCAAAGTAGAGACGGTGGCTGATCTTAAAAAATTTTTAAATCAATTAATCTATGATTTTAAATATTAATACCGCTGATAATGATTATTTAATTGTTAGCTTAAATGAAAAAAATAAATTGATAGCCGAAAAAAAAGTTGGAGCCCGTCGCCGTCAAGCGGAAAAATTATTGCCGACAATTAATCAATTATTAAGTCAAAATAAATTGAAACTTAGTGATTTAAAGGGAATTAAAGTAGCTAGTCAAGGTGATAGTTTTACTAGTTTACGAATTGGTATTTTAACAGCCAATGCCCTCGGCTTTGCTTTAAAAATTCCCGTTCTCCCCTTAGAAAACCAGCAAAAATTAGCCAGCAAAAAAATCGCTGGTCAGTTATTAGTTGTCCCTCAATATAATCGTCCACCTAATATTGGCTGACCCTTCTTTTTATCCTCCCTGTGGATAAATTTTAAGCATTTTTTCTTATTTTAAAAACTACTTGTGGATAAGTAGTTTTTTCTTAGTTTTTTTAGCTTATTTTAAGCTAATAATTAGAGTTGACCTGAGGGGTTAAGTGGTGTATAATTAAATCACAAAGGTGAAAAGTGGGGAATTAGGGTGAAATAATCGCGGAGATAAATTTATTATTTTTGATTTCATATGTTCATCGGCGAATACCAACACAATTTAGATGACAAAGGGCGTTTAGCTGTACCAGCTAAATTTCGCACGATTTTAAAAAAAGGAGCAGTCGTTACCAAGGGTTTGGACAACTGCTTATTTTTATATTCTAAAGAACAATTTACCAAAATCGCTCAGAAGTTTGCCGCCTTACCGATTGGTCAATCTCGAGCCCGGGCCTTTGCTCGCCACATGTTAGCCGGGGCAATGGATGTTGAATTTGATAATCAGGGAAGAGTTACTCTTCCTGAGTATCTTCGCCAGTTTAGTCATTTAAATAAAAAAGTAATCATTGCTGGTTTATATAATCATTTAGAAATTTGGGATGAACAAGCTTGGCAAAATTATAAATTAGAAACAGAAAAAAATAGTAATGATATCGCTGAGGCCTTAAGTGATTTAGGGATTTAGCTCTATGTCGCGTCATCAGCCAGTGATGCTGACCGAAGTTCTTGACTACTTACAACCACAAATTGGCGACACCTTTATTGATTGCACCTTAGGAGCTGGTTCCTACACTCAAGCTTTAGCTCAGCAAGTTGGTCAAGAGGGAAGGGTGATCGCGATTGATCTTGATCCTCAAGCGATTAGTCAAGCCCAAATAAAATTTCAACAATCAGGTACTTTAAATATTAAATTCATTTCAGGAAATTTTCGTGATTTAGCCACCATCGCCCAGTCAGCTGGCCTTAAAGATAATAGTTGTCAAGGAATTGTTGCTGATCTTGGTTTATCCTCTGATCAGTTAGCTGACCAGGCACGCACTTTCTCCTTTAACAGCCTCGGTGATCTCAATATGGCCTTTGGGCCTGAGAGTCCTTACTCCACTTTAGAAATTGTAAACGAATTTTCCTTACCTGAATTGACCAAGATTTTTCAAGAATACGGTGAAGATGCCCATGCTTATCGTGTCGCTCGGGCGATCGTTTCCTTCAGGAGGAAGGAAAGGATTGCCCGAGCAGACCAATTAATTAACATAGTGAGTCAGGCCCTACCGCCCAGTCGTTTCCCCAAGAAAATTCATCCGGCCACCAAAATTTGGCAAGCCTTACGGATTGCCACTAACGATGAACTTAACAATTTACATCTAATGTTGCCAGCAGCGATTAAGTTGCTTGCTCCAGGCGGACGCTTAGCGATTATTTCCTTTCACAGCGGCGAAGACCGCATCGTCAAATACTATTTTCGTTATTTTAGCGGCTTAAATTTAGGGGAAAAACAAATTGTTCAGCAAGTGCCGCTAATTCAGCCCTTAACTAAACTGCTCACCAAAAAACCTTTGATTCCGACTGCCGCGGAAATCGCTGACAATCCCCGCTCTCGTAGTGCCAAACTCCGAGTGCTACAAAAACTTTAATAATTTTTAAATCCTATATAGTCTAGAGCGTAATTCAGCTCTTCCTTAATACTTAAATCACAAAACTATGAAAGTCCTTAATTGTCAGGCTAGAAAATCTAAAAAAACAAGAACGTGCCGTTTATCTTGGCGTTTTATCAATGGTTTTTTGCTAGTTTGTTTGTTTATAGTTGGGGTTGCCTACTTGGGGATTGTAAACGATTTAACCGTAAAAAGTTTTGCTGTTCGCGATTTGCGGTTAGAAGCAGCTAACTTGTCAGCTGAATACCGGGAGTTGGAGACAACTTTAATGGCCAATAAGTCTTATAATAAATTAGCCGAACGTCTCACTGATTTATCGATGGTTGAGGTGGATGATTTTGAATACATTATTTTAAACAATGACACGACGGTGGCCAAGCGCTAATAAATTATTCTGGTGTTTAGCTGGTAACTATATTTATGTGGCGCGATTTTAATAAAAAAACTAAAAAAGATAAAATTTTAAATAGTAATAATCGCTTAGGCTTGGCCGGAGCGTTTATTTTTTTATTGTTTATTGCTTTGATCGTTAAATTATTTTCCCTACAAGTCTTAAATCATGATCAATATGCCAATCTTGCCCTAAGTCAACATCAGGTTTATAATCAGTTGCAGGCTCCACGGGGTCGGATTTTTTTACGAGAAACAGCTACTGGCCAGGAGAGTTTATTTTTAGCGGCTACCAATAAAGACTTTGCTTTTATTTATGTCGT
Source organism: uncultured Gammaproteobacteria bacterium (assembly GCA_964406935.1). Classification (GTDB taxonomy): domain Bacteria; phylum Patescibacteriota; class Patescibacteriia; order Patescibacteriales; family UBA12465; genus PWHG01. The sequence continues at coordinate 32,008 of CAYOTM010000002.1, read as the reverse complement.
TCCTAAAGATATTCCTAATCCTCAAGATTTGGCTGATAAATTTTATCAATTTTTTGATCATCAGCGGGTAATTGAGGAGGCCGAAGAGGAGTATGGTACTTCCCGACAAGCATTGCTTGCTGAGCGTTTAGCGACGGTTGATCAGGAAGAAAGTTTAACCGAAGAAGAAAAAAATATAAAAAAAGCGACTATTATTGAAGAAGAAGCGGCTGCCGCGGGGGCGAGTGATGCTTTAGAATTGAAACAGATTCGATTAGAACAAGCAATTAAAAAAAAGCGTGAAGAAATCATTAATCGTTATTTAAGAATTGTTGATAAGCCAGGTGATCCCTATGAACCATTTTTAGATAAAGTTGAGGATGAAACCCTACTCGCTTTATACGCCTTTTTAATTAGTAATGAAGAAAAAACTTGGCAAGCTAGTGATTTATTTCGATTAAGAGAAAAAATTTATTATCAAGAAACGGAAACTGAAGTTAAAATTCCCGGGGTTTCTTTTCAAATTACTAGTCATCGTTTTTATCCCGAACCTTCGCTTGCTTCTCATCTGTTGGGATTTGTAGGAATGTCTGGTGACACCGTTAAGGGACGCTATGGTTTAGAGGAATTTTTTGAAATTGAATTAGCCGGTAAGCAAGGTTATTTAAAAACCGAAAGAGGGGCCGGTAATACTTTAATTATTAATGATCAAGAATATGTTAAGCCGGAAATTGGTAGTGATTTAGTGTTAACGATTGATCGCAGTGTTCAATTTTTTGCTTGTGAAAAATTGCAAGAAACGGTTGATCGTAATCAAGCAGCTGGTGGTTCGGTTATTATAGTGGAAGCAAAAACCGGAGCAATTATGGCGATGTGTTCAATCCCCAGCTTTGATCCTAATAATTATCGAACAGTCACCGATTTAAGTGTTTTTAATAATCCGGCAATTTTTTATCAATTTGAACCTGGTTCAGTTTTTAAAACAATTACTATGGCTGCCTCTCTGGACCAGGGGAAGGTTAGCCCTAACACCACCTATGAAGATCAGGGAAGTATTATGATTAGTGGCTGGCCGAAACCGATTAGAAACTCTGATTTTGCCACTCATGGTGGTCATGGTCTAGTTGACATGAATGCAGTTTTAGAGAAGTCTTTAAATACTGGAGCAATTTTTGCGATGCGACAAATTGGTCCGCAAACTTTTGCTCAATATTTACAAGCGTTTGGTTTTGGCGAGAAAACTGGAATTGAATTGGGGGCCGAAAGCAGCGGTAGCATTCAAAATTTACTAGGTAGTCGAATTAAGGAAATTGATGCCGCTACTGCCTCTTTTGGTCAGGGGATTGCAGTGACTCCTTTACAAATCGTGATGTCTTATCAGGCCCTAGCTAATCAAGGGATTTTAATGAAACCTTATGTGGTTCAAGAAATTATTAACTCTGATGGGAGCCATCAAAAAATTAGTCCGAAAGCAGTGAGGCAGGTGGTGTCTGAAAAAACTGCTCACACTGCTTTAGCGATGTTAGTTAATGTAGTTGAAAAGGGGCATGGAGTACGAGCAATGATTCCTGGTTATTATGTTGGTGGTAAGACAGGAACGGCCCAAATTCCGGTAGCTGGTGGTTACAGCCCTGATGAATTTATTCACATTTTTACGGCGATTGCCCCGATTGATGATCCTCGTTTTGTGATGTTAGTTAAAATTGATAAACCCAAAGGAGTGCGTTTTGCTGAAGCAACAGCCGTTCCTTTATGGAAGGAAATTGCCGAATGGCTTCTTACATATTATCAAATTCCCAAGAGTCGCGATTAGTTTTAATATATGAAAAAAATTGTTCAGCAACAATTGAAAATTTTGGCCCGCCTGATCCTTAAAAAATATCAGCCTAAAATTATTGGGATTAGCGGTTCGGTTGGAAAAACCAGCACTAAAGAAGCGGTGGCCTTTTTGTTGGCTAAAAAATTTACGGTTCGGAGCACCCCTAAAAATTATAATAATGAATTTGGCCTCCCCTTAACAATTATTGGTTCTTTGTCTCCTGGTAAGTCATTATTTGGCTGGCTAGGGGTATATTTTAAGGGTTTATCTTTGCTACTAATAACTAAAAAATATCCAGAAATTTTAGTTTTAGAAATGGGCATTGATCGACCGGGTGATATGCTATATTTAACTTCAATTGCTAAGCCGGATGTGGCGATTATTACGGCGGTTAGTCATTCTCATCTCGAGTACTTTGGTAGTCTGGGAAATATTCAAAAAGAAAAACAAGTTTTAGTTGAACAATTACAGCCGGGCGGTTTGGCGATTTTAAATTATGATCAAGAATTAGTTCGACCAATGGCGGAGGTAAGTCCTTGCCGAGTGCTTACTTATGGATTACAAGCCGGGGCTGATTTACAAGTGGTTGATTTAATTTTTAAACAAGATGCCCAAGCTGAATTTTTTGGAGGGATTAATTGTAAGTTAAATTATCAAGGCTCAGTTGTTCCAATGAATTTAACAAAAATTATTAATGAAGCAGGTATTTATTCGGTTTTAGCCGCTATTTTAACTGGCTTGCATTTAGGGTTCCATTTAGTGGACACTACCAATGCCTGGTCAGATTTTTCTTTGCCAGCAGGACGATTAAATTTAATTTCTGGCATTAAACAAACAAATATTATTGATGATACTTATAATTCTTCGCCTGAATCAAGTAAATTAGCTTTAAAAACTTTAGCTCGCTTAGAGACTAAACAAGGGAAGAAATATGCTGTTTTGGGCGATATGTTGGAAATTGGTTCTTATTCAGAAGATGGTCATTTAATGATCGGTCAATTGGTAGCGGAATTAAAAATTGATTATTTGTTAACTGTTGGTGAGCGCGCTCGTGATATTTATCGAGGAGCTATAGAAAATGGCTTTAATCGTGATCAAGTTTGGCATTTTCCCTACCCAGAAGAAGCTGGTAAATTCTTACAAAATCGTTTACAGCCCGGTGATTTAATTTTAGTTAAGGGTTCTCAGGGGATAAGAATGGAAAAAATTGTTAAAGAAATTATGGCTGATCCGCAAAACGCTCCTAAATTATTAGTTCGGCAAGAGACTGCTTGGAAAACTTAATAATTGTTTTTTTTGTAAGTTAATACCTAGTCGCTAGTGGCTAGGTATTTTTAATTTGTTGATTTTTAGTTTTTCATCTATAATTTAAATATGTTAAAAGTTTTAATTTTAGGCGCCCAGGGGAACTTGGGATGTTGCCTTCAAGAATCATTTAAACAATTTGATTTATCCGCTTGGGATCGAAGTGAGCTCGACTTGAGTAATTTAGTTGGCCTTAAAAGATTGATTGATTTTTATAAACCCCAGGTAGTGATCAATGCCGCCGCTTATAATGCGGTTGATTTGTGTGAGCAATCTGATAAGGAATACGAGCAAGCCTTAATTCTTAACCGTGATTTGCCAGCTTTTTTAGCTGATTGGTGCTTGGAGCGGCAAGCAATCTTAGTTCATTATTCCACTGATTACGTTTTTTCTAATGATGCGCCTAATTTTCTTGGTTTTTTTGAAAAAGATCGGCCCAATCCAATTAATCGTTATGGTCAGAGTAAATTGGCGGGCGAAGAAAAGATTTTGAGTTTAGCCCCCCATGGTCTGAACTTTTATTTAATTCGGAGCTCTAAATTATTTGGTCCCCAGGGAAAGAGTCCTAGCGCTAAGCCGAGTTTTTTTGATTTAATGCTTGATTTAGCTAAAAATAAACCAGAAATTAAAATTGTTGACGGGGAAAGAAGTTGCTTTACTTATACTCCTGATTTAGCTCAAGCGACTTACTCCTTGCTTCAAGATCGAGCTAATTCGGGAATTTATCACTTTGTTAATGAAGATCCAGCTACTTGGCTCGAAGGCGCTCAGGAATTATTTAAAATTTTTCAACTGGAACCCAAAATTATTCCCGTAACTAGCCAGGAGCTGGCTCGACCAGCCAAGCGAGCTAACTCTTCAGTTTTAATTAATAGTCGTCGCCCTAAGTTGCGCTCCTTTAAACAAGCTTTAGCGGCTCATTACCAGTCAGCCAAATTAACTTAAATATTATGCGCGGCATCATTCTTTCTGGTGGCAGCGGTACTCGCTTGCGACCACTAACTAAAATTACTAGCAAACAATTATTGCCAATTTATAATCGGCCAATGATTTATTATCCTTTAAATACCCTAATTAAAGCCGGTATTAAAGAAATTTTAATTATTGTCGCCCCCGAGAGAGCCGGTGACTATTTAAATTTATTAGGGAGTGGTCGTCAATTTGGGGTGAAATTTACCTATGAAATTCAAGATCAACCAGAGGGTTTAGCCCAAGCATTTATTATTGGCGAGAATTTTATTGATAATGAAAATGTAGTGATGATTTTGGGGGACAATATTTTTGAAGATGACTTTTTAACGGAGATTAGTAGTTTTAAGAAGGGGGCGAAAATTTTTGCCAAGGAAGTGCCTGATCCGGAACGTTTTGGGGTAGTTAAATTTGATAAAAATTATAAGGCCGAAAAAATTGTGGAAAAGCCTAAAGAATATCTCAGTAATTATGCGGTGACCGGTCTTTATGTGTATGATAGTCGAGTCATTGAGATTGCTAAAAACTTACGAGCTAGTGATCGAGGGGAGCTAGAAATCACCGATGTTAATAATTGGTACTTAGCTAGTGGTGAATTAGAAGTCGCTAAAGTTAAGGGTGAGTGGCTTGATGCTGGCACCTTTGATAGTTTGCTTAAAGCCCAGCAAATTGCTAAAGAAAAGCTCGATCATAAATTGATTATTTAGTTTTATGAAATTAATTATTGGCTTTTTGCTTTATCGTCAGCACACTCTGCCTTATTTATCAGAATTCTTAAATAGCTTAGTTAAGGCCAGTCGTCAGGTAAACAACTGTCAAGTTAGTATTTTAATTGGAGATAATAGCGGGGCCGATAATCAAAATGTTGAATTTTTACAAACTTACCAAAATTGGGGGGAGCTTGACTGGCAAGTAATTAGATTTTCTAATAATTTAGGGTTCTCTCGAGCCTATAATCAGTTAATTAATCAGGCAAAATCAGTGCAAGCTGATTATTTTTTTGTACTTAATCCGGATACTTTATTGTCAAAAGAGGCGATTTCTCAATTATTAAAGGTAATTAATAATGATAAATCCTTAGGAGTGGTTGCCCCTAAAATTTTATACTGGGATTTTCCTTTTCAGCGCTTGACTAATAAAATTGATTCTTGTGGTTTAGTTTTACAGCCTGGTTTAATTTTTAAAGATTTAGGGCAGGGAAAAATTGATCACGAACAATTTGACAACTCTAAAATTATTGGGGCCTCTGGGGCGGCTGCTTTATTTCGTTTTTCGGCCCTGGACTCTATTCAAGAAAATAATCAATATTTCGATGAACGTTTTTTTATGTATAAAGAAGACTGTGATTTAGCTTATCGCCTATTTTTAGCTTCCTGGTCAGCCCAGTTAGTGCCTGAAGCGATTATTTATCATCACCGTAGTGTGGCTAGTGGCCTTAATTTTTATCACAAATTTATTAAACGTCGTCAGCGGTCTCGTCAAGAAAGGGAATGGTCATTTTGGGGGCAACATTTATTATTTTTTAAACACTGGTCTCAGCAAAATTTAATGAATAAATTAAAAATCTTAGCAAACATTTTTAAAATTTTTGTTTTTTCGCTAATATTTGAACAATTTTTATTAAAAAATTATATTTCTTGGCGTTTTTGGAGACTAATTTTTAGAATTTCGTCCAGGCCTTGACTAATATAAAATATTGTGATAGGGTAAATAGTAATTAATGAAGTAGTTATTTTATTATTTATTTTTTTTACTTTTATGGACAACATTATTTTAGAAAAAATTGTTAAAGAAGGACATAAAGATGAGCTTAATCGCTTTAATTCTGTTAAGATTATTAATGATCTTTTTAGTCGTCTAATGGATCGGGAGCGAGATGTTTTAACTCGTCGTTTTGGCTTAGGCGGAAAGCGAGGAGAAACTTTAGAAAAAATTGGCCAGCTTCATAATTTAACTCGTGAACGAGTTCGTCAAATTGAGGCGGCCTCTATTCGGAAGCTAAAACGCTTAGATGATTTAGAAAGTTATGTTGATGCTTTAAGGTCAATTATTATTGATTTATTAAATAGTCATGGTGGCTTGTTAAGAAAAGATTTCCTTTTGGATATCTTAACGGTGATGACTTTAGAGTTAGCTGGCAATGCTAATGATCCAGAAAAATATCAAGCTGACCGGTTAATTTATAAAAATAACTTTGATTTTCTATTATCACGAATTTTGTCAGATGATTTTGAATTTATTAATAAATCTCAACAATTTAATCCCTCAATCAAAACCAAGGACATGTCCATGGATCACTTTGAGGCTCTAGCTAATGATTTATTAGCAAAAATTGATGTCTTAAAAAAGACTTTAAGCACTGAAGAATTGGTGGACCTTTTAAAGAAACTAGATACTTATAATAACTATCAAGAAAAATTACAACCAGCCACAATGATTGATATCTTCCCAATCTTTAAAAGTAAAATTTTTCCTGATAAGGCAGAAATTATTAATAGCAACAAGGTATTATATTCTTTAATGCAGGCGATTAAAAATTTAGAACGTAATAAATATGGTTACTGGGGAATGGCTGATTGGCAGGAAATTAAGCCGAAAAATATTAATGATAAAATTTATTTAGTTTTAAAAAACCAGGGGTCACCTCTTCACTTTACGGAAATTGCTACCAAAATTAATGAAATCCAATTTGATCATAAAAAAGCTAATCCCGCCACTGTCCATAATGAATTAATTTTAGATGATCGCTATATTTTAACTGGCCGCGGAATGTATGGTTTAAAGGAGTGGCAAGTTTAAAAAAAGGAAAATTTCTCAATAAAAACCCGTTAAAAACCCAGAAATCAAGTTTCCGGGTTTTTTGTTATTTTTTCCTATCTTGGCTCTTCGTTTTTTCTTCAAAATATGCTAAAATAAATTAGTAAATAATTTTTTACGCTCCACTTCGTGGCAGCGCTTTGTTGTTATGGAAATCGTCATTGACACTACGCGTCTTGATCAATTTTTTAGCTTGCCACCAGACCAAATGCTCTGGGTATTTTTCTTAAATATTGGCTGGATGATTTTAGCGGTTATTTATTTAGTTGGTTTTGCCCAATTCTATTTAATGTATATTAGAGCCCGTTGGGCTAGGGAAAATTTACGTTTTGTTATATTAGCGATTGACGTTCCTAAGAGTAATGTCCAAACCCCGAAAGCTACTGAAAATTTATTTACTTATTTAGGTGGTGCCCATGGCAGTGTTAATTTTTTCGAAAAATGGTTTGAAGGTCAATTTCAATTATCCTTTAGTTTCGAAACGGTTAGTCTAGAGGGTTATACTCAATTTTTAATTAGGACTCCTTTACAATTTCGTAATTTAGTAGAAACGGCGGTTTATTCTCAATATCCTGATGCGGAGATCACGGAAGTTGATGATTATGTTTCTTTGGTTCCTCATCGTTATCCAGATGATGAGTATGATATTTGGGGGACTGAATTTATCCAGTCAGCTCCTTGGCAATATCCAATTAAAATGTATCGTGATTTTGAATATATTTCTGGTCCGAGTGAATTTCAGTTTAAGGATCCGATTGCCTTACTAATGGATCTCAATAGTTCTTTGGGCCCGGGTGAATATTTATTTTTTCAAATAGTGGTTATTCCTATGGGTTTTGACTGGATTAAGGAAAGTGAAAATGAGGCCCAAAAAATTATTGGTCGAAAAATTGGTAAAAGTGGTGGCGAAGGTTTTAATGAGGCTCTCTCCAATATCCCTGATGAAATTTTTAATGCGATGAGTGATGCTAGCGAACAAATTGTTCCTTTGTGGGGTGATGTCAAAACAACTGAGGATAAATCAAAAAAAGAAGATCGCCCACCATCCTTAATTGATCTGACTCCTCGACAACGCCATCGATTAGAGGCGGTTCAAGAAAAAGCTTCTAAGCTAGGTTTTGGGGCAAAATTTCGTTTAGTTTATGTTGCCAAAAAAGAGGTAATGAATAAGGCGAAAGTAGCCAATGGATTTGTTGGCTATATGAAGCAATTTTCCGCTTTAGATTTAAATAGTTTTAAACCAGATTTGTCCTACACCATGACAAAAACCAATTATTTTGCCAAAGAGCCTCGTTTAAATCGTCGAAAAAATAATATTATTACCAATTATATTAATCGTGATGATTTTGCGGGGCGTGAGCCAGGAGTTTATAATATTGAAGAATTAGCGACTGTTTGGCATTTTCCAATTGAAGCTTCAGTGCGCGCGCCTTTAATCCAGAAAGCGCCTGGCCGCAAAGCTGATGCTCCCGCGAGCCTACCTTTAGCACCGGAATTTTCTCGTTCAATTAATAATGAATTGTCAGCTGATCTTTTTTCTGATGAAAAAAATAATAATCAACAATCAGATTTTGAAGCGGACATGGAAATTAATAACCAACAATCATTAAATTCGGTGAAACCAGATTCCCCCTTGTCTTTAGATGATAAAAACAATAATCAACTGCCTGATAATTTGCCGTTTGCTAGTTAATTAATTATGAATAATCATTATTTGGCTAATCAGTCGCCACGACCTTTGCGTTTAGGAATCGATGCTCGTTTTTATGGACCAATTGGCAAGGGTCTGGGTCGTTATATTCAAGAAATTGTTGATAATGTGGTAGCGATTGATGAATTACAAGAATATCAGTTTGTGGTTTTTTTACGGCCTGAAAATTTTGATGAATTAGTAATTGAACAGCCCAACCTTACCAAAGTTTTAGTCGATGTTTCCTGGTATGGTTGGCAAGAGCAAATAATTTTTCCTTACTATATTTGGCAAGCCAAGTTAGATTTAATTCATTTTCCTCATTTTAATGTTCCCTTATTTGTTCCTTGTCCTTTTGTCGTTACTATTCATGATTTAATCTTAACTCAATTTCCTTCTCGTCGTGCTTCAACCCTTTCCTTTTTACGTTATTGGTTTAAGCATTTAATGTATCGCCTAGTGATTGGTTGCGCCTTAAAAAGAGCTAAGAAAATTATTGCCGTTTCTCAATTTACTAAAAATGATTTAATTAAACAACTTAAAGTTAAGGAGGAAAAAATTGTGGTTACTTATGAAGGAGTAACCAATTTAGAAAAAGGTCGCGATTCTTTATTTGTGGCTAAATTAGACGACAAAGAAACTCTGGATTATTATAAAATTACTGGTCGCTTTTTATTGTATGTTGGCAATGCCTACCCTCATAAGAATTTAGATTTTTTGCTAACTTGTTTTGCTAAACTTCATCCTAAGTATCCTGATTTGCGGTTAGTTTTAGTAGGTAGGGATGATTATTTTTATAAACAACTTAAGATTGAGGCTAAGCGTTTAAACTTATGGCAAGCAGAAAACGTAAATAGCCCAATTATTTTTGCTGGCTATGTTCCTGATCCGCAATTGAAAATATTATACAAACAAGCTTTTGCTTATATTTTCCCTTCCTTGTATGAAGGTTTTGGTTTGCCGCCCTTAGAAGCGATGGCTAATTATTGTCCAGTTATTTCTTCTGATCAAGCAAGTTTGCCAGAAGTTTTAGGAGCGGCTGCTATTTATTTTTCACCTCATGACGAAATTAGTTTAATTGAAGCAGTTAAAAAAATAATGGCTGATGAGCCATTACGTCAACATTATGTTGAGCAAGGTCGCTTGCAAGTTAAAAAATATGATTGGTGGGAATGTGCTCGACAAACCCTAGAAATCTATCAACAAGTCGCTCGCCATCTTGCTAAATAAATATTTAACATTGTGCCTAAATATAAACAAGTAAAATTAGATGTTAAAGTTAGCGAGGAATCAACCACCCCGTCTTTTTTAATTGATTTAAAAAGTTCACAAGATAAAGCCGCTAAATTAGTCGCTCTCCAAGAGGAGAAAAAATTAAAAAGTAATTTTTTTTCTAATTATAAAAATAAAAAATCAGTTTCATCAATTAACTCCTGGGGGCGATCATTTTTTACTAAGAAAAAACCACTTAACCTTAAAGAGCGCTGGCAGTCTCGGATAATTGGTTTATTTCCGCAAAAAAGATCAAGATCTAATTTTTCTTATTTAAGAATATCTTGGTTTAGACCTCGTCGTCATCGGCGAGTTTGGCAGAGAAAACTTAAAGATTTTTCACGAGTGGTGCACGGGGGCCGGTTTCATTATTATCAAAAAATAACTCGTCAGCCAGTTGCTAAACAAGAAAAAAAACAGAATTTATTATTAAGTTGGTATCGCTCAATTTTTACTTTCATTATTGTTTTGGTCTTAATAATTATTCCGTTTAAATTATTAAATTATTGGCGGGTGATCGACCTCTCTTCTTTAGAGGAGAAATTATTACTACATTCCCAAGCCGCTATTAGTAATTTATCTTCAGCCAAGGAAGCGATTTATCAGTTAGATCTTCAGACAGCAAGTTCAGATTTTTCGGCAGCTACGGATGATTTGGTAGCGGCTAATCAATTACTTAATCCTTTAAATGATTGGTTATTGTCAGTTGCCGCTTTATCGTCTGACCCTAAAATAAAATTAGCTTCCGCCAGTAAAAATTTTCTAGCCGCTGGCACGGCTGCCACCTCAATGGCTGAAAATTTAAGTCTGGCTTTCGGCCCTTTACTGGAAAGGGAAGTTGAAGGGGAGGTTAATTGGTTACTAATTATTGATAATTTTTATTATTATGGTCAACAGGCTTTAGTTGATGCTGATAATTTAATTTGGCAATTATCCAAAATCGATCCTCAAGTTTTGCCCGAAAATTATCGTCCGCAATTTATTGAGTGGCAATCAGCTACTACAACTTTAAGAAACTCACTAGCTAGTTTACTTGATTCGGTGGGAGAAATTAAAAATTTATTAGGTATTAGTCAGGACCGTCGTTATTTACTTGTGTTTCAAAATAATACGGAAATGAGAGGTTCAGGTGGTTTTCTGGGAAGCTATGCTTTACTTGATATTAAAGAGGGCGGTATTAAAAATTTAGAAGTACCCGCTGGCGGTACTTATGACACTGAGGCGGGTTTGAGAACTTTTGTGCGGGCGCCCCGTCCTTTATGGTTAGTTAATCCTCGTTGGTATTTTTGGGATGCTAATTGGTGGCCAGATTGGCCAACGACAGCCCAAAATTTAATGTGGTTTTATGAAAAAAGTGATGGGCCAACAGTTGATGGGGTAATTTCTTTTACTCCTGATGTTTTGGTTGATTTATTAAAAATTACTGGCCCGATTGACTTAACTGAAGATTATGGCGTTGAAATTACTGCTGATAATTTTTGGTTACTTCTTCAATCAATTGTGGAAAAAGATAATTTAGTCTTGACTCACCCGGAGTTTGTAGCTGGTCTACCTGATAGCCCCAATAATCAACCAAAAAAAATTATTGGTGATTTATTTGAAAAATTATTAACCGTTTTACCGGAAAAATTAACCCTTGAATCTTTGCCACAATTAACTTCATTGATTGAGAAAAATTTACAACAAAAAAATATTTTGTTTTATTTTACTGACCCTGATTTACAAACTAAATTAGCTGACTGGGGTCTTGATGGGGCGATTCGCCAAACTTCTCATGATTATTTATTAGTTGCTCACACTAATATTGCTGGTCAAAAAACTGATTTAAAAATTAAAGAAACGATGTTTTTAGATAGTCAAATTTTAACTGATGGTCGGATTGTTAATCAATTAACGATCGTTCGAGAGCATCAGGGAATAAAAAATGAACCCTTAAGTGGAGTTCGTAATGTTGATTGGTTGCGTGTTTATGTGCCAGCTGGCAGTCGTTTACTTTCAGCCAGTGGCTTTAGTCAACCAGATGATCATTATTTTGAATATCCTGAAGAAGATTGGTTAATTCACCCAGTTCTCGCCAAGACCGAGGAGTTAGCCGCCCTTGATCCTGAAAGTGGTGTTCAGATTTATCAGGAATCAGGAAAAACAGTATTTGCTAATTGGACGATGACTAATCCTGGGGAAACGACAACAATTAAAATTAAATATCTTCTACCCTTAACTTTTTCTCCTAAAACAATTAGTGATGATCACTGGCTTAGTCAGCTTCTGTCTGTTTTTAAAGTTGAGCCGACGCAACCAGCCGTTCATTCTTTATTGGTTCAAAAACAACCAGGATTATTACCGGTGACATTTTTTAGTCGTTTACGGTTGCCCGCCAATTGGGAGGTTTATTGGCGCCACCCCAGTGATTTGTCAGGGACTGACCCCTGGTTAGTTAAAACTTTACTTGATCGTGATCGTGGCTGGGCAATTTTAGCTTTACCAAAATAAAAAATTAAAATTTATTATAATATGTTAAACAATAAATCAGCTAAAGAAGAGCAACTTAAATCTAAAGTCCCTCAAGACTCCAGTTCTAGTTTGTCTAAATTTGTTGAGCGCCCCTTACCGACCGAACAAGAGGTATCGAGTTTTGAAAAAGTAGTTGGTAGGGAAATTCGAGAAGAAGAGATTGAAAATAATTTGTCCGCTATTTATCGTGATCAGGAGGGTAATTTAGTAGATGTAACTAATCAAAATTTTAAAAAAAAGAAATCTTGGTTATTAACAATTTTTAAAAATTTATTTTTACTGGCCATTTTAGCCAGCGCTGTTTACTTGATTTATTATTATTTTATTAATCAGGAATCGCGATCTACGGGTTTAGATTTACAAATTATTGCTCCCGAAAAAATTAGAGCGGGCGAAGAATTTGACTATATTATTGAGTATCGTAACTCATCTAATGTCGCGATTAGCCAAATTAATTTAGAATTAGTCTTTCCTAATAATTTCTTCTTAACTGAGAAGTCAGTTGATTCAGTTAATAATAATACCTGGAATTTAGCTGACTTAGATCCCGGTGAAAGCGCCCAGCTTTTGCTTCGTGGTCGTTTATTTGGTCGTCTTGATTCACCCAATGTGTTAACCGCTCGTCTGACCTACGTTCCTAGTAATATTTCTAGTCAATTTGTCCGAGAAGCTTCCAGTAATACCTTGATTGATAATTTAGGGTTTGTGACGGCTATTAATTATTCTAATAACACTCTAGTCGGTCAAGAATCAGAAATTAGTTTATCTTTTTATGATTTTGCTAATATTAATTTTGATGATTTAATTTTAGTGATTAATTCTCCAGAAAATTTTAATATCACTTCAGTTAGTTTAAAGGAGGCGAGTCAGGGCACCGAATCTCAGCTAGAAAAAATTACTAATGAACGCTGGCGCCTAACTAATTTATTTGTTGATAATCAGCGTTTTGATTTAGTAATTAAATTTAAAGTCAGCGAAAAAATTACCGATCAGGCGGAATTATCTTTAGATTTATTTAACAAAGATCTAGTCGGTCAAGAACGTTTAATTTGGGATAAGAAATTAAACTTTGAAGTTATGCAGAGTGATTTAAGCCTATCTTTAAGCCTTAATGATAATAAGGGTGATCAGGCAGTTAATTTTGGTCAAACTTTAAATTATTCTTTAAGTTATAATAATTATGGTCAAGCTATTTTACGGGATGTTGTGGTGATGGCTGTTTTAGAGGGGGAGATGGTTGACTGGTCATCTTTTTCTAGTAGTTTAGGGGGGACTGTTATGGACGGAGTAATTGTGTGGACCAAGGAAGAAATTCCCGCTTTAGCTGAATTATTGTCTGAGCGCGGTGGAGAAATTAACTTTTCAGTAAAGGTGAAAAATTTTCAAGAAAAAGATCTTGGTCGCGATCTTAGTATTAATAGTTGGGCCCAATTTAGTTTTGGCCTGGGAAGTAGCGATTTAGAAGATAATCGCAGTAATTTAATTGTTAGTTTAATTAATAGTGATCTTAATTTATCAGAAAAAATTCGCTATTTTGATGACAATAATGTTCCAGTTGGCTCTGGCCCGCTACCTCCTAAAGTAGGAGAAACTAGCTCCTTCCGAGTTTATTGGACAGTTAAAAACACTTTACATGAATTATCAGGAACTGAAGTAATTCTTAATTTACCTAATTACATTAATTGGGATGGTCGTGCCCAAACTAATATTGGAGAAATTACCTATTTAGCTGATAGTCAGCAAGTGATTTGGGAGATTGGTCGTTTACCTTTATCAATTTATCGAGCTGATGCGGAATTTAATCTTAGTCTTACCCCAACGGAAAATGATCGGGATAAAATTTTAGTTATTTCTCCCGGAGCGACCATTAAGGCTACTGATATTGTTACTCAAGGAGAACTTCAAGTGAAGGCCGGGCCAACCACCAGTAAACTTGAAGATGATGAGATTGCCGCCCTGTCTAACAATGGTCGAGTCGAATAAATATATTTTTGTGTCAAAAATTACTATTAACTATTCATTAAAATTAAGAGCTGGGAAAATTATTACTCCTCATGGTTCTTTAATTACACCCTTGTTTTTTCCGGATGCTACCCGTGGTTTTATTAAATTGACTGATAACCAAGCAGTTAAACAAGCGGCTGTGCCGGCTTTAGTGGTTAACACTTTGCATCTTTATCTACAACCAGGCTTAAAAATTATTAAACAGGCTGGTGGGCTTCATCGTTTCATGTCTTGGGATCAACCATTATTGTCAGACAGTGGTGGCTTTCAAGTTTTTTCTTTAATCCATAAAAATAAAAATTTAGGAAAGATTACTGATGAGCAAGTGGAATTTCGCTCCCCCCTTGATGGCTCGAAACATATTTTAAGTCCAGAAAAATCCATCCAAATTCAATTTGATTTGGGTACTGATTTAATGGTTTGTTTGGATGATTGTCCACCCAATGAAGCTAGTTCTCAGGTTTTAGAAAAAGCGGTTGAGCGCACTATTTCTTGGGCTAAACGTTGTCAATTAGAATATAAGAAGCAAATAAGTAAGAGGCGACTAACTGATAAACAGCGACCTTTACTATTAGCTGTAGTTCAGGGAGGGGCGGACCATGCCTTACGTCAACAATGTGCTCGCGCCTTAATTGATATCGGTTTTGATGGTTATGGTTTTGGCGCTAGACCAGTTGATCAGGCGGGTAATTTTTTAGCTAGTACGCTGGCGGCTACTGCTCAAGCTTTACCAAAAAATAGTTTGAGATTTGCCTTGGGAATTGGTTTACCTGAAGATATTTTTCGCTCTTATTTAATGGGTTGGGACGCTTTTGATTGTGTTATTCCCACTAGAGAAGGGCGCCACGGTCGTTTATTTTATTTTTCCCCGCGGTTCACCGGTTTCAAGAAACTTAAAAAAATTCCATCAATTGTTAGCACTTTTCCTAATTTTTATCATCCCCTTAATATTAAACAAGCAAAATTTTCTCAGGATTTTTCGGCGATTAATCCGCAAAGCCAACTGCCTGAATTAAGACTCTATAGCAAAGCTTTTTTGCATCATCTGTTTCGTTTAAATGACCCCTTGGGGCAGCGTTTAGCCAGTTTAAATAATTTAGAGTTTTTTCAGAATTTATTAAATTATTTACGCTTAATTAATAAGTAAGTCTACAACTATATGGCTACCAAAATTATTGTGACCGTTGGTCCTAAATCAGAAGATCCTGATAAATTATTATCAATTATTAAAGCTGGGGCAGAAGTAATTCGCCTTAATTTTTCCCACGCCACCTTTGCTCAATTTCGTCGTTTAAAGAAAATTATTGATAAAATTAATCGTGATCATAATTTAAAGATTACCATTATTCAAGATTTACAGGGCCCCCGGATTAGGGTTGGCCAATTACCAGAAGCTGGTCGACTCTTAAGCCACCAGCAAGAAGTGCAGTTTACCTATATTAAACGGCCAGCCGCTAATATCGGTGAAATTATTCCGATTGATAGCCCGGATTTATATCAGTATATCAAAAAAGGTGATCCCTTATTTTTAGCTAATGGCGATATTGAATTAAAAGTTACTAAGGTTTTAAAACGAGTTATTTTTGCCCGGGTAATCATTGGCGGCCTCTTGACTTCTCATCGCGGAATTAATATTCCCGATACTAATTTTAAAAAAGGAGGGTTGACCGCCAAGGATATTAAGGATGTAAAATTTGCTATGAAGTTAGGAGTTGATTATATTGCTCTATCTTTTGTCCAAACCGCTCAAGATATCTTGCGCTTACGACGTTTATTGGGCAAGGGAAGTAAAATTAAGATTATTGCCAAAATTGAACGAGCGCTTGCTTTAAAAAATATTGATGCTATTATCAAGGCCTCAGATGCGATTATGGTCGCTCGCGGTGATTTAGGAATTGAAGTGCCAATGGAAGAGCTCCCAATTATTCAAAAGAACCTTGTACGTCATGCTCATTGGCATGATAAACCAGCGATTATCGCTACTCAAGTGATGACTTCAATGATTGACAACTCTCATCCAACTAGAGCTGAGGTTAGTGATATTGCCAACGCTGTCTTAGATGGGGCTGATTTTATTATGTTGTCTGATGAAACCGCGATTGGAAATTATGCCTCCCAAGCAGTTAGTATTTTGAACAAAGTGATTAAGCGAACCAGTAGTTATTTATATAAAGAAAATGTTATTAAGTATTAATTTATAAATATATGTCGATGATTATTAAATCAATCAAAGCCTGGGAGATTTTAGATTCGCGAGGACATCCCACTGTTCAGGTTAAAGTTTCTTTGAATAATGGCATTACTGGCGAAGCAGCTGTTCCTTCAGGGGCTTCAACCGGTAGCTATGAGGCCTTAGAGTTAAGAGATAATGATTCTAGTCGCTATCAAGGAAAAAGCGTCCTTCAGGCTATAAAAAATATCGAAGAAAAAATTGCCCCTTGTATTATTGGTCAAGCAGCTGATAAACAAATAGAGATTGATCAACAAATGATTGATTTAGACGGCACTGATAATAAAAGTAATTTAGGAGCGAACGCGATTTTAGGGGTGTCTTTAGCTGTCGCTCGATCTGCCGCCGCGGCGCTGCACCAACCTTTATATGATTATTTATTGCGCTTTAGCCCACTGCCTGATGGTCCCTATGTTTTACCGGTGCCAATGATGAATGTTTTAAATGGTGGTCAGCATGCTAATTGGTCCAGTGATATTCAGGAATATATGATTTTACCTGTGGGAGCTCATAGTTTTTCGGAAGCTATTCGCATGGGGAGTGAAGTTTATCATTCTTTAAGGAAAATTCTTAAAGACAAGGGTTATCACTTGGGAGTGGGTGATGAAGGTGGCTTTGCTCCAAATTTTGCTGACAATGAAGAGCCCTTTAAGTTATTAACTGAGGCAGTTATAGAAAGTGGCTACTCTTTAGGAGAAGACATTGTTTTTGCCATTGATGCGGCCGCCAACGAATTTTTTCATGACAATTTGTATCATTTAAAAAAAGAAAATAAAGAACTTTCTAGCTCAGAGCTAAGCGCTTATTATCAAACTTTAATGGATCGCTATCCACTAGTTTCTTTAGAAGATGTATTCGCGGAAAACGATTGGTCAGCTTTTAGTCAATTTACTGCCCAAGTTCATCCTTGGCGGCAAGTTGTCGGTGATGATTTATACGTTACTAATTTGGAATTTATTAATAAAGGAATTACCACCAAGGCGACCAACTCTGTTTTAATAAAATTAAATCAAATTGGGACCCTTACTGAAACAATTGCCGCTATTAATTTAGCTCATCAAGCTGATTTAAATTTTGTGATTTCTCATCGTAGTGGTGAGACTGAAGATAGTTTTATTGCCGATTTAGCCGTTGCTATGGGTGGTGGTCAAATTAAAACTGGTGCTCCCGCCCGCAGCGAACGCACGGCTAAATATAATCGTTTATTAGCGATTGAACAAGAGTTAGGCGATAAAGCAATTTATTGGCGTTGGCCCTTTGCAGGCAAATAAATTTTTATACATGACTACCCAAACCCCTACTAGGTGATTTTTTTTATGAAAAAAATATTTTTTATTATTACAGTTATTTGTTTTTTAGGCGGACACGCTTTAGTTTTTTTAGCTTGGCGTTATCATTTAAATTTCAATTTTCAAGCTAATCTTTATTTGTTTTTTCTAATCTTACTTTTTTTTATTTTATCCACCACCGCCATTCCCTTGATTCGCTTTCGAGATAATGCCTGGACTCGCTTAGGTTACTTACTAGCCGCCTTATGGGGTGGGGTGATGCTTAATTCCTTATTATTATTTATCTTTTTCTGGCTAGTCACTAATGTATTAACTATCTTTAATTTTTATCTTAATGCTGATTTAGTTAGTATTTTATTTTTTATCTTGCAGGGCCCCTTATTACTGGTAGAATTTTTATTAGCTTATTTTTTACGAGTAAGAAAAATAACAGTTAAGATAAAAAATTTACCAGCTAGTTGGGAGGGGAAGACGATTGCTCATATTTCCGATGTTCATTTAGGGCCAATTTGGCGCCAACAATTTTTTAAAAAATTATTAAAAAAAGTTCATTCTTTGCAGGCTGACGCTATTTGTATCACTGGAGATTTATTTGATGGTGTAGAAATTGATTTTTCTTGGCTCAATCATTTGCCTAATAAATTTACAGCTCCACTGGGAGTATATTATTCCTTTGGTAATCATGATGAAGATTTAGGTTCAGATAAAGTCAGGGAATTATTAGCTGGCGGAGGCATTCAATTGCTAGAAAATAAATTAATTGAGGTTGAAGGCCTACAAATTATTGGCTTGGTGTGTGGCTTTGCTCGTCCGCTCGATGTCAGGGAAACCTTATTAAATAAATTGGGTTATGATTCTCACAAACCTAGTATCTTATTATTCCATGAACCCCGTGATCTACCAGCCGTCCAGGCAGCTGGTATTAGTTTACAACTATCTGGTCATACTCATGCTGGTCAAATGTTCCCCTTTAATTTTGCCAATAAAGCTTTATATAATGGTCATGATTTTGGCGTCTTTAATAAACAGGGTTTAACCTTATCAGTTACTTCTGGAGCCGGCACCTGGGGGCCACCTTTACGCCTTGGGCCACCCTCAGAAATTGTTTTAGTCACCCTTAAGAAAGCCTAATAATTATTTATATGGATATTTCTCAATTATCAATTATCTTACAAGATCAGCCAAAATTTCGCTGGCAGCAGATTAATCAGGCCCTCTTTCAACAGTTTATTACTTCCTGGTCAGAGTTAACTACCCTACCTTTAAGTTTACGAGAAAAACTAGAAACCGCTTGTCCCTTAAGTATTTCTGGAGAAATTATTAAGGACGCTGATAAAAAAAATAATAGTCAAAAAGCTCTGATTACTTTAAGCGATGGTTTAAAAATTGAAACTGTTTTAATTCGTCAGGCTAATTCGCGCTATACTGTTTGTGTATCTTCGCAGGTAGGTTGTCCCTTGGCTTGCTCTTTTTGTTCAACTGGTAAGTTGGGTTTTAAACGTAATTTAACCAAAGAAGAAATTATTGATCAATTTATTTTTTGGGGGAGGCACTTAAAAAATAGTAATCATAAAATTGATAACTTGGTATTTATGGGAATGGGTGAACCCTTATTAAATTATCAAGCAGTGATGGCGGCGATTAAATTTTTGAATAACCCAGAAACCACTAACTTTGGAGCGCGGCGAATTTCTGTTTCTACAGTTGGTTTGCCGGCAATGATTAAAAAATTAGCTAGTGAAAATTTACAAATTAATCTTGCTATTTCTTTGCATGCCCCTAATGATGCTTTGCGCCAGCGCTTAATGCCTAGGGCTGCTGACCAGGCTAGTTTAAAAGATATCTTTAAGGCAGCCGATTTTTATTTACAAAAGACTGGTCGGCGCTTAATGTTTGAGTATGTGATGTTAGCTGGGGTAAATGATAGTGATATTCAAGCCAAAGAATTAGCTAAATTAATGGCTAAGCCTTTATATTTATTAAATTTAATTCCCTATAATCCCGGTCGTGATTTTAAAGCATCATCCCCTGAGCGGATTAAGCAGTTTTATAATATTTTATTAAAATCTAAAGTAGCGGTGACGGTTCGTCATAGCCAGGGAAGTGAAATTGCAGCGGCTTGCGGACAATTAGTAGCTAAATAATAGTTTTCTTAAAGCTCTTTTTTTGTTATAATAAACTTGATAAATAAATATTTTAAATTTTTAAAATTAAATATATTTATTTAAAATTAGCTAAATTTTATAAATTAAATAATAAATTTATGTTTCAATTAAATAACCTACCCTTTACATTTACTGCCTTAGAGCCATATATCTCCGCCAAAACCTTAGAATTCCATCATGGCAAGCATCATCAAGCCTATGTTGATAATTTAAATAAATTAATTACTGATAGTCCAATCGCTGATAATAGTTTGGCAGAGATTGTTATAGCGAGTGCTAAGTCACCTGAAATGACGGCGGTATTTAACAACGCTGCTCAAGTATTTAATCATGATTTTTTTTGGCAATGTCTAAAGCCCGCTGATTTGAAGAAGGAGATTAACCCCGATTTATTAGCTGCCCTTGAACAGCACTTTCAGTCCTTAGATAATTTTTTGGCTGAATTTAAACAAGCTGCCCTTACTCAGTTTGGTAGTGGTTGGGCCTGGCTCGTTAAAGATGGTCAAGCTTTAAAAATTTTTAAAACCGCTAATGCCGATACTCCACTGGCTCATAATTTAATCCCCTTATTAACGATTGATGTTTGGGAGCACGCTTATTATTTAGATTATCAAAATCGTCGCGCCGATTTTATCGAAGCAGTTTTACAAAACCTAATTAATTGGGATTTCGTCGCTAATAATTTTTTGACTAGTAAATAATTTTCTTTAAGAATATGTATAAAAGTCCTTATTCTGAATTAAAGCCAAAAACTCATAAACCCTATACTACAATTTATTTAATTCGTCACGCTAATCCCGATTACTCCCTGGAAGAAATAGTGGGTGATCGCTTAATGCCTTTATCAAAAAATGGTATTAAGCAAGCGAAACAATTAAGTAAATCTTTGCTAAAGAAAGAGATTGATGTGGTTTATTCCAGCGAACTAAAACGGGCTAAACAAACAGCCGAGATTGTTAATCTCACTCTCCAGAAAAAAATAAAAATTGATGCTCGTTTGAATGAAATTAATTGGAAAAATTGGCATCGCATTAAATATTTTAATACTTGTGAAAAAAATCGACCCACTAAACTAAAAGATTATAAAGAACTTGATCACAAATTAGATTTAATGCAGGCTCGTGGTCGTCGTTTACTGTGGGATATTTTTCGTAAAAATAAGGGTAAAAGAATAGCTGTTTTTTGTCACGGCAATATTATTAAAACCATTCTTACTGGTATTATTAATGCTGATGTAATTGGCTTCTTGTCTTTAGAAATTTTTCAATCTTCAATTACTAAGTTAATTATTGATCGTAATGGTTATGTTAAGATTAACCAAACCAATGATGTCTCTCACTTGCCTAAGGCGCCCACTGAAGATCTATTCATTACCTTGCTTAGTCAATAACTTATTTTCTATGTTTACACGTTTTAAAATATTTACTTTACTATTCCTACTGACTATTTTTTTGTGGCCAATTCCCAGCCAGGCTAATCTTAGTCAACGGCTAGCCGGTCGAATTCTGCTCCAAGTAGAAGCTAACGGTGAGGCCTGGTATGTTAATCCAGTAGACGCTAAACGCTACTATTTGGGGCGACCGGCCGATGCTTTTTATCTAATGCAGACCCTGGGACTTGGTATTAGCGAAACTGATTGGCAGTCTTTTTCACGTTTAGGTGCCTCTCGTTTAGCTGGTCGTATTTTATTACGAGTTCATGATAAGGGGCAGGCTTACTATGTCAATCCCTTAGATAACCGCCTGTATTATTTGGATCGTCCAGCAACCGCTTTTAATTTAATGCGTCAGTTTGGTTTAGGGATTACGACTGCTAATTTAAATCAAATTGTTTCCGCTAGCGCTAATTTACCTAACTCACCAGCGCCTAACCCCAATCCCAATGACCAAACCCATACTCATTATTTTACTTGGCGTTATGGTCAAAAAGATTATTATTTAAAGGCTAATTTAAGCGAAAATATTTATAATTTATATAATCAAGATCCCAAAGTTTATACTTATCCAGCGAATAATCCGCCAACTGATTTAAGAAATTCTTATTATGGAATTTTCTTGCAAACTAAACCAGAGGATCAGCAAAGCTTAGAAGTCTTAGAGGCGCTTCAAGATTTAGCTAAGAGTCAGGGTTTAAATCAAGAAGAAACCTTAGAATTTATTTTAGCTTTTATTCAATATATTCCTTATGATAACGCTAAGGCGCAGCAAGCTAATCCGATTCCTTACTTTCCTTTTGAAACCCTTTACCTCCAGAAAGGGGTTTGTGCTGATAAAACCTTCTTAGCAGTTTTTTGGTTACGAGCCTTAAATTATGGCGCCGCGATTTTAGATTTTCCTGACAGCAATCACTCAGCTCTTGGGATTTTATGTCCTCAGGCTGACTCTTTAAATAATAGTTCTTATTGTTTCCTGGAAACCACTAATTATTTCCCCCCAGGAGTGGTTCCCCAGACCTTAAATAACGGCTTAGCTAACCCAACCGATAGTAGTTTAAATAATGTCTTTTCCTCTAATAATTTAGGTACTATGGAAATTAAGCAAACTAGCAGTGGTCAAACTTATTATGGAGTAACCCGTAGTAAGGAAAGGGTGAGTAGTCTTCAAGCGGAAAATTTAAGAATTAATAATTTAAAGCAGTCTTTAGATCAAGAGAAAACCGAGATTGATCAGCTGTATACTAATTTAGAACAAATACGTTCTAGCATGCTAGCGGCTCGAGATAGTGGTGATTTGGCTACTTATAATTCTTTAGTCCCTCAGTATAATAATTTGGTAAAAGAATATGATGATAAAGCTAAGGTATATCAAGTAAAGATTAACGAATATAATCAAGCAGTTAATAGTTTTAACCAAGCTTGGCGGGATTTTTATCAAATTGTTAGTTAATTTTTTTATTGACAATCATCTTTATTTCCTTTAATATAGTACTTTGGAGGCCTTATTAAGCCAAGCCTCTTTTTATTAATCTTAAAAAACAACATGCCTACTAATTTTTCTGGTTTAACTATTTAAACCACGGTGGGCAGACGTCCCAGAAATGGGTAAAAAGAAAAAAAATATGCACAAACTTCCTAGTTTAGCTGACATGCTGCAAGCCGGCATGCACTTTGGCCATCGAACTAATCGTTGGCACCCAAAAATGAAGCCTTTTATTTTTGGCGAGAAAAATGGTATTTATATCATCGATTTAACTCAAAGTTTAAAGCAATTAGAAGCGGCCTTAGATTTTATGGCCGGGCTTTTAGCTGATAATAAAAATATTTTATTTGTTGGCACTAAAGATCAAGTGAAAAACTCTATTAAAGAATTGGCTGTTAATCTCGAGCAACCTTATGTGGTTGGTAAGTGGTTAGGTGGTTATTTAACCAATTTTAGCGTGGTTAAGCGTTCAGTTAAAAAATATCAAGAATTAATCGAAAAACGAGATAGTGGAAAATTAGATAAATATACAAAAAAGGAAAAATTACAATTTGAGAGAGAAATTAAACGTTTATCTGACCGCGTCGGTGGGTTGACTAATTTAACTAAATTACCGGACGCTTTATTTGTTTGGGATATTAAAGAAGAATCAACTGCGGTTACTGAAGCGAGAAAGAAACGAATTCCAATTATTGCGATTTGTGATACTAATGTTAATCCGGAATTAGTAAATTATCCAATTTCCGGTAATGATGACTCCACTAAAACAATCCTACTAATAGTTAACTCTATTGAAAAGTCTTTATTGGCTGTCAAGAAACAAATTAAAAAATAAAATTTAATTACTTATTATATGATGGAAAAAATTAAACAATTACGTGAAGCTAGCGGTGCTGGAATGGTAGAATGCAAGAAGGCTTTAGATGAAAGCGCTGGCGATTTAGACAAAGCAATTGCCGTGTTGCGTAAAAAGGGGATTGCTAAAGCAGCTAAACGAGTTGATCGGGAAACCAACGAAGGGGTTATTAAAACTATTCTTAGCGATGATAAAAAACAAGCTTATATGTTAGAGCTTAATTCGGAAACCGATTTTGTTGCTCGTAATGAAAAATTTCAAGGTTTTGCTGACCAAGTTTTAGCGGTAGCTAAAAATAAAAATATTGATAATTTAGAAACTTTATTACAAAGCCCTTTGGATTCTGCCGGAACCGTCCAAGAAAATCTTGATAATTTAAGTGGAACGATTGGTGAAAAAATGGGTATTAAACGGTTAGCTAGTCTGCGAGGAGAAACGGTGGCTGCCTATACTCATTTAGGTGGCAAAATTGGTGTTTTAATTGCTCTTGATCAACCTGGTTTAGAGGATTTAGCCACTGACATTGCGATGCAAGTAGCGGCCGCTAATCCTAAATATTTACAATCAGGGGAAGTTTCTGAAGAGGAAATTGCCGCGGAAAAAGAAATTTATCGAGCTCAACTTCTTAAAGAAGGCAAACCAGAAGCAATGATAGATAAAATTATGGAAGGGAAAATTATTCGTTATTACTCCGAAGTTTGTTTATTAGAACAAGAATTTATTAAAGATGAAAAACAGAAAATTAAGAATATTTTAGGATCAGCTAATATTTTGGGGTTTGTTCGCTTTAATTTATAAAGTTAATTATTTAATATAAATTTTTATAGTGACAACCCCGCTAATTAATTTTTAGCGGGGTTGTTTTATCCATATGATTATTGCTAAAGTTCAATTTTCTCCTTGGGATAAATTATATAATTTTTTATCCGTTGATAATTATCAAGTTAGTGATTGGGTTTTAGTCGAAACTGAGCTGGGGAAAGAATTGGGTCAAATTATTTCTTTAAAACTAGTTACCAATGAAGATTTGAGTAGTTTGAAACCAATTTTGCGTCTGGCCAATCAAGAAGATTGGACAAAAATTGGTGATCAAGCTAAAAAAGATTCAGCCTTAGATGTTTGTCGGGAATTAATTATTAAACATCAACTAAATATGAAATTAGTTGACGCCCGGTTTTCTTATGAGGGTAATCGTTTAACTTTCGCTTTTGTGGCTGATGGTCGGGTTGATTTTCGAGAATTAGTTAAAGATTTAACCGCTCATTTTAATTTAAGTATCCGTTTGACTCAAATTGGCACTCGCGATGAAGCCAAAATTGATGGTGACTGTGGTTCTTGCGGGCGGGGCTTATGTTGTAAAGGATTTATTAATGAGTTTTCTTCAATTACTTCTGAAATGGCAGAGTCTCAACAGGTGGTTCATCGGGGAAGTGAGCGAATTTCGGGAATTTGTGGTCGCTTGATGTGTTGTTTAGGCTTTGAACATGAAGGTTATAAAGAATTGGCGTCTAAATTACCACCTATTGGAGTAACAGTGAAAGTTAATGATCAAGAAGGTGAAGTAATTGGTCATCATGTCTTAAAACAGACCGTGGATGTTTTGGTTCGCCAGGGGAAAGAAGGTAATTTTGTTGTTGAAGTTGACCCCACTCAAATGAAGTCTGCTGGTCGTTCCCGAAGAAAACGTTAGTTTATTATTAGCTGTTTTATAAAAATCGATTAGCGATAATCGGTTTTTTGTTATCCAATTAATATGGTATAATATTATCAGTATTTTATAAATAAAATCTGCTTAGTCAGATAATTTTTTAATTTAATTTTTTATGTCACACAAAAAAACAAAAGTTGCCATTAATGGCTTTGGTCGGATTGGCCGAGCGGCTTTTAAAATTATTCTTGATCAGTTTCCTCAATTGGAGGTAGTGGCTATTAATGATTTAACTTCAGCTGATACTTTAGCCCATCTTTTAAAAAGTGATTCTTGTTACGGCAGATACTCTAAAAAAGTTAGTCATCAGGCGAGCAATATTGTTGTTAATAATAAAAAATATCCAATTTTTTCTCAAGCTGATCCCAGCGCTTTGCCTTGGAAAAAATTAGGAGTTGATGTTGTCTTAGAGTGCAGTGGTCGCTTTCGTAGTAAGGAGACAGCTGGTAAGCACTTAATTGCCGGTGCTAAAAAAGTGATTATTTCTGCGCCTGCTAAAAATGGCATTAAAAGTATTGTTTTAGGGGTTAATGACTCGGCTCTTAAAGCCAGCGACTATATTATTTCTTGTGCTTCCTGTACCACTAATTGTTTAGCCCCAGTCATGTCTGTTATTAAGAAAAAATTTGGAATTAAAAAATCTATCATGACTACTATTCATTCTTATACGGCCGATCAAAATTTAGTTGATGGTCCTCATAAAGATTGGCGTCGAGCCCGAGCAGCCGCCATTAATATTGTCCCCACTACTACGGGAGCAGCTACTGCTACTGCTGAAGCCATTCCAGCCTTAAAGGGAAAGTTCGATGGCTTAGCAGTTAGAGTGCCTACCCCGGTTGTTTCCTTATGTGATGTAGTTTGTGTGTTGTCCAAAAAAACGACCGCTGAGGCAGTTAACCGTAGTTTTAAACAAGCGGCCAGTGGCTCCCTAAAAGGAATTTTAGAGGCCTCAGAAGAAGAATTGGTATCCACCGATTTAATTGCTAACTCTCATAGCGCGATTGTCGATCTTTTATCAACTAAAGTGGTGGCGGGTGATTTATTAAAAATTATTGCTTGGTATGATAATGAATGGGGTTATTCGCAACGTTTGGTGGAATTAGCCGCTAAGGCCGGCAAATTAGTTAAATAAATATAAATAAATAAAAATTTATGAATTTAAATAATCAATTTACTTTAGAAAATAAAGTGGCGGTTGTCACCGGAGCGGCTAACGGCATTGGTTTAGCGATTGCTCAAACCCTACAGGCAGCTGGAGCCAAGGTAGTTTATTCTGATATTAGCGATCCCGGTTTAGACTTACAGGACGATCAAGCTAGCTTTAAATTATGTGATGTTAGTCAGGTTGAACAAGTCGTTGCTTTAGTTAATTATGCCGTAGAAAAATTTGGCTCTTTGGATATTATGGTTAATAATGCTGGCATCGGCGCTTTAGGTGGTGCCCTGGATACCAAAGATGAAGATTGGAAAAAAGTGATTGATGTAAATTTGTCAGGCACTTTTTACGGGACAAGAGAAGCCGCTAAAATCATGAAAGCTAAGAGTATTAAAGGCTCAATTATTAATTTGAGTTCAATTTTAGGAACAGTTGGAATGCAATCAACCATTGCTTACTGTGCTTCTAAGGGAGGGGTCGTTCAATTAACCCGAGCCGCCGCTCTAGATTTAGCTAGCTTAGAAATTAGAGTAAATGCGATTGCGCCAGCTTTTATTGCTACTAAAATGACTGAAGGGGTATTCGCTGACCCTAATTTTAACGCAATGATTATGGCTAATACACCCTTGGC
Organism: uncultured Gammaproteobacteria bacterium; assembly: GCA_964406935.1. Taxonomy (GTDB): domain Bacteria; phylum Patescibacteriota; class Patescibacteriia; order Patescibacteriales; family UBA12465; genus PWHG01. Next base: position 4,689 of record CAYOTM010000002.1, on the reverse strand, counting down.
AAAAGTTGGTGAGCCCCAAGATATCGCTAATGCTGCTTTATATTTAGCTACTCCAGCTTCAAAATATGTGACTGGTACGATTCTTCATGTTGATGGTGGTTGGACGGCTCATTAAATAATTTTTTTTGGTTAATAATATGAATCAACACGAAATTCTTACTAATATTAAGCAGTCTGGTTTGGGAGGTCGAGGAGGAGCTGACTTTCCGGTTTGGCAAAAATGGAAAGCCGTTAAAAATTCTCTTGAAAAAACTAAAAATAGTCAGGCTTATTTAGTGATTAATGCTGCTGAAGGCGAGCCCAACTCAATTAAGGATGCTCACATTTTAGCCAATCATCAAGCAGAAATTATTAAGGGTCTAAAATTAGCGCTAGAGTATTTTGGGGCTCCTAAAATTACTAAAATTTATTTTTTTATTCGTCATGATTATTATCAAAAACAAAAGTCTAGTTGGAAAAAAATTCTTCAGCAATCAGGTAATGCCGTTATTAAGAATAAATTAGTTGTTTTTATTAAACCTGACCACCATGATTATTTAGCTGGCGAAGAAACCGCTTTGTTAAATATTATTGAAGGGGAAGCGGCTAAACCGCGATTAAAGCCTCCTTTTCCAGGATCTCATGGTTTGTTTTCTAAGCCTACCCTTCTTCATAACGTTGAAACTTGGCAGGCCTTAGGATTAATCGCTGATAAACAATATCAAAATAAGCGTTTTTACTATCTTAGCGGTCAAATTGCCAAGCCTGGTTTATATTATTTAGCGGATAATTTATCAATCGCTAAAATTTTAAAAAATACTAGTAATTGGCCCGATTTTCCCTTTTTTGTGCAAATTGGTGGTGATGCTTGTGGTCGGGTAAAAAATTATCAACAATTAAATACTTCAGTTACTGGATCGGGAACGATTACTGTTTATCCTCTAAATAATCAGCAAGCTCAAGAATTTTTAATAAGGATTTTAAGATTTCACCATCAACAATCTTGTGGTCAATGTGTTCCTTGTCGCGAAGGAACTTATCGTCTCTTGGAAATGCTTGAAACTAATAATTTTAATGAAGAAAATTGGCGAGATTTAGTGTTTGCTTTACAGCAAAGTAGTTTTTGTGCTTTTGGTTCGTCTTTGTCTCAAGTTTTACTTGATTATCAAAAAAATCTTCAAGTCGCTTGGCCCCCTGATTTGAAATTTAGTTAATTATTGCTTATTTTTATAATTTACATTAAGAATTAATTCAATTAACATCTAAAAAATAATTATGCCTCAATTAACTTTAAATAATAAAGTGGTAAATTTTCGTCAGGGCGAAACACTTTTACAAATAGCTAAGAAACAGGGGATTGAAGTTCCTAATTTATGTTATCATCCTGATTTTAAAGTCCGAGCGGTTTGTCGGGTTTGCGTGGTTAAGGTTGTTGGTCAAAAAAAATTAGTGACCGCTTGTTCAACTAAAGCGGTAGCTGGAATGACAGTATTTACCGATAGCCCAGAAGTTAGGCGAGCGCGGGCGGCTAATTTACAATTAATTTTTGCTTCTCATCGTGAAGAATGCAATGATTGCGTTTTACTTTACGATTGCCCTTTGTTGAAATATGCCAAAGATTATGGCCTATCTTTAGCACGTTTTCCGGATCGAAAAAATAAACGTCGGGTTTATCATTTAGGTCAGGCTGTAGAAATTGATGGTCGTCAATGCATTGATTGTGGAACTTGCGTAGAGGTTTGTCGTCATGGTCAAAAGTTAGCTTGCTTGGAATTTGCTAAAAAATCAACTAATCAGGAACTCCGGCCAGTTAAAAGTCATCCTTGTATTTATTGTGGTCAATGCGCGGTTCATTGTCCTGTATTTGCTGCTCAAGAAGAGGTTCAGTGGCCCCAAGTTGAAAAATTATTAAATAATAAAAAGAAAAAGATTTTAGTGGCTCAAGTTGCTCCTTCGGTTCGCGCTACTCTCAGCGAATCATTTGGAGCTGTTTCAGGAGCTTTCTCAATTGCCCGTATTAGTAGCGCCTTAAAGGCGGTGGGTTTTGATTATGTTTTTGATGTTAACTTTGGAGCCGATGTCACTACTATGGTGGAAGCAATGGAGTTAATTGAGCGTTTAACTGATAAACGAGCGGTTTTACCAATGATGACCTCTTGTTGCCCTGCTTGGGTTCGTTATGTTGAGGTTTATCAACCCCAATTAATTCCTCACCTCACTACTTCGCGCTCCCCGCAACTACATAATGCTGGAATTTTGAAAACTTATTGGGCTAAACAGCAGGGAATTAAGCCTGAAGATATTATTGTAGTTTCGATTATGCCTTGTACAGCTAAAAAATTTGAGGCTCGTCGTCCAGAATTAATGATTGCTAAGCGTCCTTTGGTTGATTTTGTTTTAACTACGCGGGAAATTAATTTTTTATTAAAAAAGAAGAACATTGACCCTAAAAAATTAACTGACAGCCCCCTTGATTCTCCCTTAGCTAATTTTTCTGGAGCGAGTGCTATTTATGGGGCTTCGGGCGGTGTAATGGAATCAGCCTTAAGAACGGCGGCTGCTTTTTTAAGTTGTCCAACCAAGCCTTTAAACCAATGTTCTTCACGTTTAGAATTTATCCCAGTGAGAAGAATTGAGGGTGTTAAAGAAGCTAGGTTTAAGATTAAGGGGCAAACTTTGCGAGTCGCTGTGGTCAGTGGTATTGGAAATATTGAACCTGTTTTGCAGAAATTAAAAAATTATGATTATATTGAAGTAATGTCTTGTCCTGGCGGTTGCATTGGTGGCGGCGGTCAACCGATTCCCACTACCAAGCAAATTGTTAAACAGCGAGCGGCCTCTTTGTATGCTTTAGATAAAAAACTACCCTTAAGAAGAGCGCATGAAAATAAAGAAGTAATCACTGTTCTTGATTGGCTAGGCAAAGAAAAAATAGCCCATCAGGTTCTTCACACTACTTATAAAAAATCTAATAAATAATTTTATGTCACAAATTTTAGCCTCAATTTCTTTATTAAGTTTAAATCGTCAGTTTAATTCCACTGAGCTTAATAAAGTATTGAGTGAATACTCATCTTTAATTTCAGCCCGCTTAGGAGTTAATGTACAAAAAAATTGTACACAACAGTGTCCGGGTTTAATTTTATTAGCGATTGAGGGTGATAAAGAGTTAACTGTTAAATTAACTGAAGATTTAAAAAAAATCCCTGAGTTAGTAGTTAGTTTAAATATTTTACAAGAAGTTTAAGATTTTTATGGCTCAAATTCCTGTCTATATTTTAAATATTTTAAAAACCTTAAATCAGGCCGGCTTTTCAGCTGAGTTAGTGGGTGGTTGTGTGCGGGATTTATTAATGAATAAAGAGCCTAAGGATTGGGATATTACTACTCAAGCCTTACCGGCGGATATCTTACAACTATTTCCTGAAGCAAAGTATGAAAATGATTTTGGTACGGTAATTTTTCCTTGGCGTAATGATAAGCAGGAATTAATCACTGTTATTGAAATTACTACTTATCGAAGTGAAAAGGGTTATGGTGACCATCGTCATCCCGATCAGGTGAAGTTTGAGCAGGAAATTGATAAAGACTTAGAGCGTCGAGATTTTACCATTAATGCCACGGCCTTATCATTAGATAAGAAACAGGTTGGAGAAAAAATTAGTTTTGGTCGTCAATCCTTTATTTTAATTGATCTATTTGGTGGTCAAAAAGATATTGCTAAAAAAATCATTAGAGCAGTTGGTGAGCCAGAATTAAGATTTAAGGAAGATGCTTTGCGGATGCTAAGGGCAGTGCGTTTTAGTGTGCAACTTGATTTTGAATTAGAGCCAAAAACTGCTCGTTCAATTATTAAGTTAGCCGGAAGTTTAAAGTTTATTGCTAAGGAAAGAATTAAGGACGAATTAATTAAAATTATTGCATCTCCCCAGCCGGCCACGGGGATTGAGTTACTTCATTCTTTAAAATTACTACAATATATTATTCCAGAATTAGAAAAGGGGGTTGGTGTCAAGCAAAATCACCACCATATTTATTCTGTTTTTAAACATAATTTATTATCTTTAAAACATTGCCCTAATCCCGATTGGCGAGTTAGGTTGGCGGCCTTATTACACGATGTAGCTAAACCACAGGCTAAAAAAGATATTAAAGGGCAAACAACTTTTTATAACCATGAGTATATTGGTGCTAAAATAGCCGACAAAGTTATGAGTCGTTTGCGATTTAATAATGAAGATCGCCAGCGGGTAGTTAATCTGGTCAAAAACCACATGTTTTATTATAATGTTGGTGAAGTTACGGCTGCCTCAGTTAGGCGTTTAATTCAGAAGGTTGGTCGGGAGAACTTGCAAGATTTAATTGATTTGCGGGTGGCTGATCGTTTAGGTTCGGGGACGCCTAAGGCAATGCCTTATAAATTACGTCACCTGCAATACATGATGGATAAGGTTCAACATGACCCAGTATCTGTTAAAATGTTAGCAATTAATGGCGATGATTTAATTAGAGAGTTAAAATTATCCCCTAGTCCTCAAATTGGAGCGATTTTAGAAGTTTTGTTGGGGGAAGTAATTATTGATCCTCAAAAAAATAAATTTAATCATTTGTTAGCTCGTTCCCAAAAATTAATGACCATGGACTTAGCTAAATTACGATCTTTGGCTAAGGATTTGATTACAGATGCGCAAGTAAAAGAGATCGGAAGAG
>CAYOTM010000001.1:1277-95968 GCA_964406935.1 uncultured Gammaproteobacteria bacterium | reverse complement strand
AATAAATTTAGTTGCTGGAGATTAGCGAAAGCCATTGATCTTAAAACTTGATCAGCGACTTGCATCGATTTGGATATCGGACATTTAATTAAACGGTGATTTTTTGTTGGCATGGTAATTTCTGCCGTTATCCAGTTTTGAACCCCGTAAAGAGACTCCATCTTTTCAATTTTTTCATGATTAGCCCCGGGAGAAGCTGATAGGGCAATAATTTTTTTACTCTTTTGCTTGAAAGTATTTACTAGGGCGACATAAGGATAGTCACCTTGTCCTTTGTGAAGCTCGTCAATCACTAAGACATCAAATGAGTCGGCGTTAACCAGTCCATTTTTTTCTTCCACTTGGAAGACATGAGGGGTGGCAATTACTAATTGATTAGTTTGCCAATCACGTTTTCGTTGACCACCAGTGATGGTATTGGCCGCTTTGCCGGTAATTTTTTTATAAAGACCAGCATGTTGATTGACCAGAATGACAGTGGGAGCTAAAAAAAGTGTTTTCAGATTTAGGGCTTCCAGCGCCAACAGAGTAATCACTGTTTTACCAGTGCCAGTATCGGCAATTAAGCCAACATTACCAAATTCGAGTTTTTCTAAAATCTCAAGAGCGTACTTTTTCCATTCGGAAATTTTTTCTCCTTCAGTTGAAAAACCAGTAAATATTAGCTTTTTCCAAGACTGTAAAACAAGATCGGGATTTAATTTTTTCATCTTAAGGTCTCCTATATTTGATTGTTAATGTGCGTTGATTAATTAGAAAATATACCACCAAACACTATTTTTTGTCAAATCATTGACTATTTATTTAATCATTATTATTCTGTAATATGATATAATAAAATTATATGTTAGAAGATTTTAATTTTAAACAACCAGAGAATTTTTCATCCTCTATAAATAATCAAGAGCAATCAGCTCAGGAAGAAAATTCGGATTTACCAGAAGCAAGCAATCAGCCCATATTTTCTCCGGGTGAAGTTTTTGATGCTCAGGTAGAGCTAATTAAGCTCCAAAACTATCATGGAGTCGAGGGTTTGGAAAAAATTAAAGAATTTAAAAATAAATTGCGGTATCAAAAATTTGGTTTGGCAAATATTGAAGTAAAACTACTTGATTATTTAGAAACTAATGATAATTTGAGAGAAACAGAAATTATTACCTTACTCATGCCAGAAACAGAAAAGTATGCTTTAACGCCCGAACAAGTGACCGCCCTTAAGCAAACAATTAAAGAGTTTGTTGTCAAAAATCAAGCCATTAAAAAAACAATTGCTCCTTATCAGGATCAAAATGGAAAAATTAACGGGGAGGGTTTATTTGTTAAATTATTTAAAAAAGAGCCCGAAGGCTCAGTTGATGTCGTGGTTAATTCTTATAGTATTTATTTTCGACCCAACAATAATAATGATTATTGTTATGTTGCTAGTGGTGCCTATAAGAAAAAACGAATTCTTAATGAAGGTGATTTAGAGTTAGCAGCTACTAGTGGAGGTGCTAAGCTGTCGAGTTATCCTAATAAAAAATTAAATGGTTTAATTACTATTCAGAATGCTGAGTTATTTAATGATGTTGAAGCGACTAAAATTATTATGGCCCATGAAAGACGCCATGTTATTAATGACGTTGCTCAAAAATATTTTGTGATGCCAGAAAATGATGAAGTATTTAGAAAATATCAAAATTTAAAAAAAGCGGGCAGAATTCAAACCCCCGATGATGAGGCTCAATTTATTGAACTAAGCCGAGAAAATTTAGATATTGAACGACGAATTAAAGATGAAATTTTCGCCTATTTCAAGGGTGGCACCCGTCCTAAAAAAATTAGTCAAATGTTATTAGCTGACGATACGGTTTATAATTATGTTTATAGTTATAATTTACATGAAGAGAAAGATTTTGATTTAGAGTATTTAGATTTAGTTGAGGATGGTATCGTTTCCTTTGCTGAATTTATCAGACAAGGCTATAGTGTTGATGAAACAATCTCTTTATTATTACCCGAGCCACTAAATAAATGGTCAAAAACTTTAGAGCGGATGACTAGTTTTAAAAGAACCCCAGCCAAGTGGCAGAGGAAAAAAGAAAATTATATTAGTCGTCGAATTTTAAAACGAGATATGCTGTTAAAAGAGGCGGATCAAAAAAATGACTAAATAAAATTAATTATTATTTAATATTAAACACAAAACACCCCTTAAGGGGTGTTTATTTTTAATGCGATTAATTAATAAAAATACTTTGCCTTGACTTATTGTTTAAAAAGTTTTATCATAGACTCTCGTTCCTTAAGCAATTTATCCGTCTATTTAGCTTCGGCCCTCCTGTTTTTTTGATTTTTTAAAGTCATAAAAACAGGGAAAGCCGAAAACCTTAAAAAGAGTAGGTAATTAAAAAATAATGAATGGAAGAGATAATTTTGGAAACTGATGAACTGAATGCTTTATTATGCATCATTAACAATTATTTACAAGTTGAGAAAGATTTTATTGAAAATTCTCTTAGTTTAATTACTTTACCGGCCTTAACTTTTCAGTCTAAAGCTATAACCAGCGATGACGCTTTTGAAGAATGGTGTCAGGCTGCTTGCGGGAGTGATCAAGAAAGAGCTGCTTTAAGAAAACACATTGAATTAGCTTTAAAAGAGCAAAATGAAGAGGCATTGTTTGCCGCTTATCGCAATTCTTTTTTAACTGTTCAAGCAGAAGCTGAACAAATGTTAGCCACTAAGGCAATAGCCCAATTTATTTTTAGAGGTTAAACAGACGATTATTTGAGCTTGTTATAATAACAAGCTCATTTTTTATATTAAGAAAAAAGGTGATCAAATGATCACCTTAGAGTTTTTTGTAGTTTAAATAAATAATGTTTATTCCAGCCAGGTAAATAATCTTTTATTTCCTCTTGATCATAATTAATTAAAGCATTGATATTTACTAAAATTTCTGTTGTCGCTTGTTGCTCGTTAAAAAAAATACTAGCTTCCGCGACTAATTCTAAACAGCTTTTTTTATCAACTGGGAAAAGATTAGTCCATAGCCAATCAGTGCTGACGACACCTTGATTTTTTAACCAGAAATAAAGCTTAAAGCGATCATGAACATAATGATTAGCTTTATCAGCGTGCTTAATCAAGAGCAAACATAAGTCCTCTGATTGATAGATGAGACTGCGCGATAAATGACGTTCTTTTTCCAAGAGATAAACGATTTGTTTAAATTCTTGATAATTAGCGATCGATTGGCCGTTGCTGGGATTAAGAGTCTCCATAACTAAATTAAACTTAGCTTTTTCTGATAAAATGCCCTGTTTGTAGAATTTAAAAATAGTTAACTCTTGTTGGCCATTAATCAGACCAAATAATAATTGATGACTGCCTTCCCCAATAATTTTTATTTGCTCAATTTTAAGATCAAGGCGTTGTGCTTGGAGACAATTGTCGATGTGCCAAACTCGAAAACCAGAATTATAAAATTCTTTTTCAGGATTTTGGCTATCCACAATTCTTAAGCGATTAGCATTAGTTATTCCAAAATCAGTTTTCTGATTTTCTTGATCAATAATGATTTGAAAATAACGACCAATTAAATTATCCTGGCCATTATTCAAGCAGCGCTGCATTAAAGCCGGTAAGCGAGGACATTTTTCTAAAATTGCCTCAAATGGTTGAACTGTCAGTTCAATTACTTGGTTGTCAACTGTTTTCATGGTTATATTTTTTTAGGTTATTTTTTTAGGCTAATTATTAAAATTAGCTATTAGCAGATAATCTTAACAATTAGCCTAAAGAAAATATTATTAACCCGTTTGTAAAGAACAATTTCTCCTGTAGCTGTTAATTATTATTTATTTTTATTAAACTCCTCTTCATTGTAAACTACTAACAGTTTATTACAATATTGACTAAAATAAATAAAAATGTTAGAGTCAATAATTGTAACTGTTAATTATCCAGATTTATTTAATGGGTTGGCTTGTTTTTAATCAATTAAAAATGAGCCAGTTCATTAAATTTTGTTCACTAAAACTACATATCAATGAAAGCAACCATTGTTTCTGACAGCTCAACCCTTATTAATCGGATTAAGCAAGCAATTGATTATTTATTTGGCAATATTGAAGCCGAAAATTTGGTAATAGTTGATCTCAACTTGATTATTGACTCCGGTGATAAACGTACTCAACACTTGGGATTGGGGGTAGCTAAAAAAGCAGCCAAAGATCCTAAAAAAATTATTATTTTGATCAGCTTTGAATCACCTGCTTGGTTGATGCACAATGAACCGGAATTTGCTGGTTTAATGTCATTGCCCAACGTTGGCTTTGCCGATGCTGCTGATTTGCGAAAAATCTGGGAGGTTTATCGCACTTTATCATTTGAACCGCAAATCGATAATCTGGTTGGTCGCCAGATTTATGAATTTGAAAAACGGCAACGATTATTAACTCGTTTGCGCCACGATCTTGGCTCTGCCCAATTTCATCATCACAAACTACAGTTAGTGCTCAATGAGGCCAGAGAAAGACTGGGCTTTACTGGTAATGATATCGAAGTGACTGATAAAATTTTAAGTAGCCTCGATGTAAGTACTGGTCCCTTTGCGGCGCAATTTTTATCAGGTATTTTTGTTGATGTCTTTGAAACTTTATTTAATTCTCAGTGGCGACTGAATCAGTCGGTTAAAGCAGCGATTATTCGATTAGCAGTTGATCAAGGAAGGGCGGTGATTGTGATATCCGATAGTGATGATCAATTTATTAAAAATAAACTGATCAGTCATGAAGTTGATTGGCAATTTATTTCTAAATATGCTCTTCGCGGAGCAGAACTGGAAATCGTGGTGGATAATTTAACAAAGTTAGAATTTGAAGCTACTTATGGTATTAGTACTCGTCAATTTATCAATGTTTTAGATCTTTAGACCTATTTTTTAGATCAAAAATTTTTAAGCGGTTATATTTATAGCCGCTTTTTTATTATCTTGCTAGAAAATTTTGAATAATTAAAATAAATAGGAAGTCTATTTATTAAGCGTTAAAATAATAATTATCAATTTACTTATTTGTTTAATTTAGAGTATAATTAAATTATAATTGATTATTTTTATGTCTGTAAATTTTATTCACCAAAAATTAATTTTAAGTAAAAAAATTAAACTTTTTATTTTAATTAGTGGATTATTATTTATTTTTCCAGTCCTTATTGCTCAAGCGCGGGAAAATGTTAGTGATTGGTATATTCAAGATTTTAACACTGAAATTGTTGTTCAAGCCGATTCTTCAGTGATTATTACGGAAAGAATTGTGGCTGATTGCGGACAAGCATTGGGTAAACACGGAATTTTTCGTGCGCTGCCCTTAAGGCATCAAACTGTAGATGGTGCCTGGTCAACGCCGGTGGAGGTTTTCTCGGTTACTGACTTTACTGGTAAAAATTATCGCTATCAAAAAACTACCGACAATCAAGTTTTAACTTTAAAAATTGGTGATCCGCAAGTGACCGTTCGGGGAGTTAATAATTATTTACTTAATTATCAAGTAAAAAACGCCGTATCTTTCTCCGAAGAGACAGCCAATGGCGAACTTTATTGGAATATTTTGGGTAATTTTTGGGAGTTAGAAATTGATAATTTTTCCGCTAAAATTATTTTCCCTGAGGGCTTTAAACATCAGGAGTCAGAAATTTTTGTTTATGCTGGTAAACTTAATGCTAGTCAAACGGCTAATAATTTAGACAATAGTTTGTTTGCGCTTAATTGGTTAAGCGATAATACTTTATTAATTAATAGTCAACGAATAATTTTGCCAGGCGAAGGAATTACTTTATCGGTTATAATTCCTCAAGGCTTAGTTTCCCCTGACGAACTGAATTGGAAACCAGTCTCTAATAATTTTTTTGTTGGTCAAAATTTATTAACTAAGGTTGATTCTTCATCTAGTACGAAAATATTATCAGTATTCACCTTTATTAATTTATTAGTGGTTTTGATAGTAGCTATTTTTTTATTTAAATTAGTTAGGCGTCACCAATTAAAATTTCCGAGAAAAAAAACAATTATTCCCGAATTTTTAATTCCTGATAATTTAAGTCCTTTGGAAATGGCCAAGATTTATTCTTTAAATAATTTATCCCCTCAAGCAATTACTGCATCCATTGTTAATTTAGGCGTTAAAGGTTATTTAAAAATGGAAATTAAACCATCAGTTATTAAATTATTTCCCTCAAGCTATAAATTAATTAAAACTGATAAAGAGATGGGCGATGATCTTTATTCGGCAGAAAAAACCTTGTTAGAAGAATTATTTAAAAATCGTTTAGAAGTCGGTCCTCAAAATTTAAAAAATAAATTTTATTTAACAATTGCCAAAATTGATAAAGAAGTTTCCGCCGATTTAATAAAGCGTGAACTATTATCTAAAAAGAAAAAGAATTTAAAAACAGTTTTAACAATTAGCGCCATCTTAACTTTATTTGCCATTGGACCGATAGCTTTAACGTTTTTATTTTTAGCTGTTCCGATAATTGGTATTATGTTAGGGGTTGCTGCTTGGAAAATTAATTCGCGAACTGAGTCGGGGGCAGAACTCGATTGGCGGATTAAGTGTTTTCTTTATTATTTAAAAACAGCTGAAAAATATCGTTCGCAATTTAATGAGAAAGAGGGAATTATGGAAAAATACTTGCCTTATGCAATTTTATTTGGTTTAACTAAGGAGTGGCTAAAGAAAATGAAAGATATTTATGGCGAGCCTTATGTTAATAATTATCAATCTCAATTTTTATTAGGAGCTACTTTAGCTAACAATATTAATTTATTTGCTTCCAGCATTGAATCAGTTAGTCGTCAAATGTCGAGTCACGTTGCTCCCTCTTCTTCGGGATCTGGTGGTGGCGGTTCAAGCGGTGGTGGTTCTGGTGGTGGCGGCGGCGGTGGTTGGTAGATTAATTCTACTTTTGATTTATTAAAATTTTTTGGTGGTAAAAATCAGGGACGACCGAACCAGGAAGATATTCTGCAGGCAATTACTTTTGTCCAATCTTTAAAAAAATAAAAATTATGAAAAAATATAAATTAATCTTGAGCTTATTAATAATCAGCTTAATTATTGGCAGCTTGTTTATGCTTAGTGCCTGTCGTCGCTCTGAGATAGTTAATGAAAATGATAAATTAAAAGTGGCCGCTAGTATTTTTCCTATTTATGATATTGTTAGACAAGTGGCTGGTGAACAAGTGGAAGTGCTATTAGTTCTCCCGCCGGGCGCCAGCCCTCACACTTTTGATATTTCGCCCGCGCTTTTACGTCAGCTTCAAGATAGCCAAGCTTTTTTTATGGTTGGCGCTAATTTAGATAGTTGGTTAAATGATCTTAGCCAGTCGGTACCCGGGGCTAAATTGGTTGACTTATCAGAATATGCCGACTTATTACCAGTTGGACAATCAATTTCCGATAAAAACTTAGATGATTATCAAGATGAATATTCTAAAGATCATGATGAAGACGATCATGATTTAGGTAATAATAAAGATCCCTTAACTGATGACCATGGCCATGATTATGATTTTGATCCTCATTATTGGCTTAGCCCAATAAACGGTCGTTTATTAGCCTTAGCGATTGCTGAAGAATTAAGTTTACTTGATCCTGACAATCAAGTCTATTATCAGGAAAGAGCGATTAATTTTATCAATCAGCTGGAGACCCTTGATAAAGAGTGGCAAATTCAATTAGCAGATTTAGCTAAACGTAAAATTATTGTTTTTCATGATGCCTGGAATTATTTTGCTAATCACTTTAAAATTAACATTGTCGCTAGTTTTGAACCTTTTCCCGGTAAAAGCCCCAGCCCCCAATATTTAGTGAAGCTGCAAGAAACCATTAAATATCATCAAGTTACCAGTTTATTTATTGAACCTCAATTATCAACTGAGTCATTAAGCACCATTGCTAACGATTTGGGGGTAGAAATTTATTTACTTGATCCAATTGGCGGCCTGGAAGATCGCTCGGACTACTTTAGTTTACTTGATTTTAATGTTCAAAGCTTAAGACAGGCTGTGCCTTAATTTATTTTTAATTTATGTCTAGCCCAGAAATTATTGTTGACAATTTAACTTATAAATTTGCTGATAATTTAGTATTAGACAGCTTGTCTTTTAGGGTAGCCCCCGGAACAATTATGGCAATTATTGGCCCCAATGGAGCCGGTAAAAGTACTTTACTGAAAAATATTATCGGTTTATATAAGCCGACTAGTGGTCGCGTGTTAATTGATGGTAAGCCGCCTCAAGCTTGGCAGCATAAAATTGCCTATGTTCCCCAGCGATTCGATTTTGATAAAAGCTTGCCACTGACTGTTTGGGAGTTTATGTCGCTGGAACATTGCGGTCAACCTGGGCATGGTAGTAAAAATATTAGTCAGGCTTTAGCTGAAGTGTCTTTAGCAAATACTGAAAAAAAGAAATTAGGGACTTTATCTGGCGGTCAGTTTCAACGTGTAATGATTGCTCGTGCCCTACTTCATCATAAAGAAATTTTAGTGCTTGATGAACCGGCTAGCGGCATCGATTTAGCCGGTGAAAAAACTATTTATGATTTAATTAAAGATATTAATCAACGACAAAAAACCACCTGTTTGTTGGTTTCCCATGAATTAAGTGTAGTTAATAAATATGCGACCGATGTTTTGTGTTTAAATCAAAAAATGACTTGCTTTGGCAAGCCAGAAGCGATAATTAACCAGACTAACTTAGAAGCTCTTTATGGTAAGAGTGCCGGCCTTTATCCCGCCCATCATCACCATCATTAATTTATATGTTAGAATTCCTTCAATATCCTTTCATGTTACGAGCCTTAGCCGCTGGCTTAATGGTAGCGATTTTATTAGGCTGGCTAGGGACTTTTGCGGTAGTTAGGCAATTGAGTTTTATTGGCGAGGGGATTGCCCATTCTTCCTTAACGGGCATTGCCTTGGCTTTGTTATTAGGCTGGGCCCCAATGCCCGTAACAATTATTCTCTCAATTATTATTGCTATTTTTATTTATTTTTTAGAAAAAAGAAGTAATTTGTCCGGTGACATGGCGATTGCTGTCGTTTTTACCAGTTTTTTAGCTGTAGGGATTATTTTATTAAGTTTTTATCAAGGTTATCAACCAGAATTAATTAGTTTTTTATTTGGTAATATTTTAATGATTAATCAGTTTGATTTAATTAATATTTTATTAATTGGTTTAGTGATGATTAGTGGTTTAATAATTTTTTATCGTCAGTTATTATTTACCACTTTTGATCCCATCGGTGCTCAATTGGCCGGCCTACGTTTATGGTTATACGATTGCTTGCTTTATGTTGCTTTGGCCTTAGCGATTGTTTTAAGTATCAAGTTGGTAGGAATTGTTTTGGTGAGCGCTTTATTAGTAACCCCGAGCGCGATTGCTAAATCATTTAGCACTTCCTTTAAAAATTTTACTAGTCTGGCGATTGCCATTTCTTGTCTTACGGTGACTGTTGGCTTAATTTTGTCTTATTATCTGGATTTACCTAGCGGCGCCACCATTATTTTAACTGGTAGCTGTTTATTAATTCTTAGTTTAATTTGGCAAAAAATCAAAAAAAGCTTTAAATTAGCTTAATTTTTTCTTGATAATTAGTTTTTAAAAACCCTGGGTGATAGCTACTAAGGGTTTTTTATTTTTATTATTAGGAAAATTATGGTAAAATATAAGCAAATATTATTTTTTAATTTTTTATGGCTAACTCATTTATTTTACAAATTTTCTTTGCCTCCAGCGTTTTTTTTATTGTTATTTTAGCCTGGACGATTTTAAAAACTAATCGGCGCTTAATTAGTCGTCTATTCTTTTTATTAACGATTATTTTAGATATTTGGCTAATTGGTCGTTTCATGGTTTTTAGCCAACAAATAGCTACTCAAGTTTTATTTTGGGATCGCTTTGTTTATATTGGGGTAGTTTTCTGGCCAATTATTCAATATCATTTTGGTTTATCCATTACTCGGCTTAGCCCTCTGCGCCGCCGTCTCTTAGTTTTTGGCTATATTCTTTCTTCGTTATTTGCTATTTTAAGTCAAACCGATTATTTTTTTGGTCCAGCAGCTACTAGTTTATGGAATTTTTATACTCATAATCAACCCGTTCAATATTTATTTGCCCTATTTTTCTTGGTTTACATTTTATTATTCTTTTACATTTTACTGAAAAAATATATAGCGGAAACCAATTATACTGAACGTTATCGCCTGCTTTATTTTATTTTTGGGTTTACCTTATTAAATTTTATTGGCGGTTTAGTTTTTTTTCCAGTTTATTCCGTGTCTATTTATCCAATTTTTCTAGTTATTCCTTTAATCATTTCTTTAATTTTAACTTATTCTACCGTTTATTTTGGTTTAGTAAATATTAAGCTGATTTTAAGAAATTATTTTGTTTATTTCTTAGCCTTTAATTCTTATTTTGTCCCTGCCTATCTATTTCTTTATTGGGTTAATAATTACCACCCTTTATATCTATTTTTTGCTTCCATTTTTGTTTATTTATTTGTTTTATTAACCTTTCATTGGGTGAAGAAATATTATTATCGATTAGCTAATCGATACTTTTTTTCCTCATTATACGACTTTAATCAATTAATTTATCACATTAACTCCAGTTTGCACGCCTCTTTTGATATTGATCGAATTTTAAAAGAAGTAATGACTCATTTAAAATTAGCTTTCCACAGTAAAGCTGTCGCTGCTTGTACCTATAATGAAGATAAGGAGCAATTAATTATTCATCATAATCAAGATTTTAAATTTAAGCCTAACAAAAAACTGGTGGTTGATTTTGACAAATTAAATAGTATTTTAATTCAGGCCCAACCCCAAAGCATTAAAGATTTACGAGCCAAACTAGGCGATCAATCTTGTCAATTTTTAAATTATCTTGATAGTTTACAAGCTGAATGGTTGTTGCCCTTAAGAATCAAGTCGAAAAAAACCCTATCTTTAATGATTTTTAGCAGTAAAGAGTCGGGTGAACCCTATAATTTACAAGACTTGAAGGTTTTAGAAATTATTGCGATTGATGTCGGAATGGTAATGGATAATATCTTTTTATATCAAAATATTAAAAAATTTAATCAACAATTAAAGCAAGAAATTAAAAAAGCAACCAACAAATTACAAGAACAAAATCAAGCCTTAAAAAAGTTAGATAAAATGAAGGATGAGTTTGTCAGTATCGTTTCTCATCAAATGAGAACTCCATTGACTGGAATTCGGTGGCTATTAGAAATTTTAATTTCTAATAAAAATAAAAATTTAGACAAAGAACAAGTAAAAATGTTGCAACAAATTAATTCTAGTAATTTGAATTTAATTAAATTAATTAATGATTTATTAAATATTTCTCGGTTAGAAGCCGGTCATAAGTTCTCCATTACTAGGCGTCGCTTCTTTATTAATGAGTTGTTGGCAGAAGTATTACAAGAAAATAGTTTTTTAATCGGCGATAAGAAGCTTAAAGTTATTAATCAAATACCCGCCAATTTGCAGATAAAAGCTGATCGTGATAAGCTAAAACAAGTTTGGCAAAACTTAATCTCCAATGCTTGTAAATACTCTAAACAGCGCTCAGCCATTAAAATTTCAGTTGATCAGGCAGCTAAAAAATTTATCTTTAATTTACAAGATAATGGAATTGGCGTCCCGGTCAAACAACAAACCCTTTTGTTTACTAAATTTTTTCGAGCGGATAATGCGAATTCCCAACACCCAGAAGGGTCTGGCCTGGGTTTATACATTGCCCGTGAAATTATTCGGGCTCATGGTGGCGATTTAATGTTTAAACCAGCTCGCCCCACTGGGTCTATTTTCTACTTTTCCCTACCTAAATAATTTTAATTATATGAGCAAAAAAATATTAATCATTGAAGACGACCTTCTTTTGTCCTCAGCAATTTCAACCGCTCTTAAGGATGAGAAATATCAAGTTTTTCTTGCTCAGGATGGTTTAATTGGTCTAACAATGGCTAAAAAACATAAGCCCGATTTAATTTTGTGTGATATTAACATGCCTAAACTTGATGGCTTAACGATGCTAAAAAAAATGAGAAGTACTGAGTGGGGATCGAGCATTTCGGTGATGATCTTAACTAATTATAGCGATGAGGAGCGGGTTTTAGAGGCTTTAAGGAGCTCCGTTTTCTCTTATTTAGTGAAAAGTGACTGGGATTTAAAGCAAATAATTAGCCGAATTAAAAAACAGTTAGGAGATTAATCTTTTTTATTTTTAATTAATTATTGGTTGTAAGAAAGCGCCTGCTTAGGTGCTTTTTTAGTTATAATATAAAGATTAAAATTATCATTTTAATATTCGATTAATTTATTTTAAACTTTTATTTTTAGCTTAAATTTGATAAACTTAAATTAAGTTTTATTTTTTTACTTATGAAAGACAATTTTAAAAACGGGCAATTTATTGATTGGCACGCCTTAGAATTTAAAGAAATTTTTAAGAAATTAATTAGTTCTACTGCTGGTTTAAGCTCCGAGGAGGTGATTGCTAGGCAGCAAGAATTTGGTTTAAATAAATTACCTGAGCATAAGGCTCCTGGTTGGTGGTTGATTTTTTTCCGACAATTTTTAAGCCCTTTAATTTATATTTTATTGGCGGCAGCCATTATCGCTATTGTCTTAAATGACCTAAAAGATGCTGCTTTTATTTTTATCGTCATTTTACTTAATTCATTAGTAGGCGCTTGGCAGGAAAATAAGGCAGAAAAAAGCGCGGCCGCCTTACAGAATTTATTAAAAATAAAGACTTTAGTTCGTCGCGATGATGTAGATCGGGAAATGTTAGCTGAGGATTTAGTAGTTGGTGATATTGTTTTTTTAGAAACCGGTTATAAGGTGCCAGCCGATATTCGATTGTTTGAAAGTCGTAATTTATCAGTTGATGAGTCTTTATTAACTGGGGAATCGCGTTCAGTTAGTAAAAATATTGAAACTTTAAAAAAGGATTTACCAATTAATCAGCGCACTAATTTGGTTTTTGCTGGATCAACAGTATTTTCTGGCCGAGCCTGGGGAATAGTGGTAGAAACTGGTCTCAGAACTGAAGTGGGAAAAATTGCTGATATTATTATTTCTACTGAGAAAACTAAGCCCCCCTTAATTATTAGGATGGAAAAATTTACTAATAAAATTGCCATTATTATTTTAGCTTTGTGTTTTTTGTTGGCTTTAGGGGCCTTAAGTACAGGAGCAGAAGGGGCAGATGTTTTCTTTTTAGTGGTGGCCTTAGCAGTCTCAGCTATTCCCGAGGGCTTGCCAGTAGCTCTTACCGTAGCTTTATCAGTAGCTACTACCCGAATGGCCAAACGAAATGTAATTGTTAGAAAATTAACGGCAGTGGAGGCTTTGGGTAGCTGTACAATGATTGCTAGCGATAAAACCGGGACTCTAACAGTTAATCAGCAAACTGTTAAATTAATTCATTTACCATCTGGAAAAAGATTGACAGTTAGTGGCCAGGGTTATAATGGCCAGGGTGAAATTGAAAATTATCAAGAAATATCCGCTGGTGATCGGGCTAATTTAGATCGTACCCTAGAGAGCGTGGTGTTGGCCAATGAAGCAACCTTATCCTTACAAGGAAAAACTTGGTTACATCACGGTGATTCCATGGATGTTGCTTTTTTATCCCTAGCTTACAAGGCGGGCCTAGATGTTAATCAATTGCAATCATCGGTTACTACCTTATTTGATATTCCCTATGAATCAGAACGTCGTTATGCCGGGAAAATTTATAAAAAGAATAATAAAACTTACTTAGCCGTTAAGGGTTCAGTTGATCGAGTTTTAGATTTTTGTGACCAAATGAAGGTGAGCGGTAAAAATGTGGAAATTGATAAGGCGACTTTAAAACAACAAGGAGTAGAATTAGCTTCTCAGGGCTATCGCGTATTAGCGGTAGCTCGGGGATTGTATAATGGAGATATCCCTAAAAATCCCAATGATTTTTCTGATAAAAGTATTAGTGGTTTAAAGTTTTTATCCCTTATTTGTTTTATTGATCCTTTACGACCAGAGTCAAGAGAGGCTATCTTAAAATGTCAACAAGCAGGCATTGGCGTAAAAATGATTACGGGTGATCATCCAGCTACTGCTTTATTTATTGCCAAAGAACTAGGTATGGCGGCTAATGAAGACGATGTAATTACTGGAGAAAAATTAGGTAATGACCAAGACATTACCCCGGAGTTTTTAGACACGGTTTCTAAAATTAAGGTTTTCGCTGGCGTTTCCCCTTTGCAAAAATTAAAAATTGTTAATGCTTTAGTTAAGCTTGGTCATTTTGTGGCGGTGACTGGTGATGGCGTAAATGACGCTCCGGCGATGAAACAAGCTAATATCGGAGTGGCTATGGGCTCAGGGACGGACGTGGCTAAAGAAACTTCTACCATGATTATTACTAATGATAATTTTTCTTCAATTATTGGAGGGATTGAAGAGGGTCGATTTGCTTATAGTAATATTCGTAAAGTTATTTATTTCACTATTTCTAGCGGCGCTGCTGAAATTAGTATTTTTTTATTAGCTATTCTTTTTGGTTTACCATTACCTCTTTATGCCGCCCAATTATTGTGGCTTAATGTAGTAACTAATGGTATTCAAGATGTCGCTTTAGCCTTTGAAGCGGGTGAGCCTGGCGAAATGAAAAAACGACCACGACTCCCTAAAGAGGGAATTTTTAACCGTTTAATGACGCAGCAAACTTTAATTTCGGGATTAATTATGGGTTTAGTTAGTTTTGGCGCTTGGTATTATTTAATTGAAATTTTAGGCCAAGAAGAAAACCATGCTCGTAGTTTTATTTTAATGCTTCTAGTTTTATTTCAAGGAGTTCATACTTTAAATTGTCGGTCCGAAAGCACTTCTACTTTTAAAATTGCCTTACGTAAAAATTTAATATTAATTTTTGGCGTACTAGTCGCTCAAAGTTTACATATTTGGGCGACATATAGCTCATTTATGCAGGATATTTTAAAAATTGATACGATTTCTTGGCAAGAATGGTTGTCTTTGTTATTATTAGCTTCACTAGTTTTGTGGGGCATGGAATTATTTAAATGGTTTAAAAGATCAAGCAAACAACTAGCTACTACCTAAATTTATTGACAGACAAAATGATTCATTATATTATATCAATATATATTGATATAATAATTAAAGTTTATTTCTTTATGAAAATATTTTTATTTAAAAAACAGTGGTTAGCTATTAGTTTAATCGCTTTTCTATGTTTACTTCCTAGTTTATTTTTAATAAATTCAAGTGAAAGTTTGGCTCAGCAAAATTTAAGTGGAGAGGCAAGCCAATTAGCTTTATCTGAAGAATTAGGCGTTGAAAAAAAACGAGATACCATTTATATTTTTTCTAGCCCGAGTTGTCCTCATTGTCAGTCAGCTCAAGATTTTTTCAATAATTTACAGGTTGAACATAATTTTGAAATTACGGTTTATGATTATGAATTATCCAAAAACATTGAATTAGTGCAAGATTTTTATCAGCAATATTCTGTTCCGGCTAATAATCAAGGATTAGTGCCAGCTATTTTTTTTGATGATCAGTATTTTATTGGTTTTAATGAACAAATCGGTCAACAAATTACGGCTTATTTTTTAGAAGGGCAAGATGAATCTGTTGGTAAAAAAGTAAAACTCCCTTTTTTAGGAGAAGTTGATCTCTTACAATTTTCTTTACCAACCCTAGCCATCACCCTGGGGATTGTTGATGGCTTTAATGTTTGTTCCTTGGGGGCTCTCGTGTTGATTTTGGGTTTAGTGATGGTTTTAGGATCAAGAAAGAGAATTTTATTAATGGGTGGTATTTTTCTTTTAACTACTGGGCTTGTTTATGGCATATTACTTTTTCTTTGGCATCAATTTTTTACCCTTATTGCTCCGTTTATTAGGAGTATGGAAATTTTAATTGGTATTTTATCTTTAATTGGGGGAGTTTATTTATTACGAGAATTTTATAAAGCCTATAAAAGTGGGCCAGTCTGTAGTTCTAATAATTTAATGTCTCGCCTTACCCCAAAGGTAGAAAAAATATTTAAAAATAAAACAAATTGGTTTGTCCTTTTAGGTACAGTGGTCCTTTTTGCTTTTATAGTAACTGTGGTGGAATTTCCTTGTTCGGCTGTTGTTCCAGTTTTATTTACCAGCATTTTAGTTGAATCTGGCCTATCTTTAAACACTTCTTTAGCTTATATTTCCTTATTTTTATTATTTTATTTATTAGATGAAATTATTATTTTTCTGTTTGCAGTTTTTACTATGAAGATAAAAATTGTTTCTCCTAAATTTATTATTTTCTTTAATTTATTAGCGGCTGCCATCTTTATATTTTTAGGAGTCTATTACTTATTTGGGTGGCTGTCTTAAGTATATGAATAAAAAAATTATTATTTTTACCGGGTTAGCTGTTTTAGTCCTTTTTTTAGTTTGGGGGTTCTTATCAGCGATGGACTCAACGGAAGAAACTTCTATTGATACTACGCCCATAATAGCTGATGATAGTTTAATTTTATTTTATGGTGAGGGTTGTCCTCACTGTAAAGTAGTGGAAGAATATATCGACAGTAATCCTCAAATTAAACAGTTACCAATAATTCAGAAGGAAGTTTATAATAATATTAATAACCTTGAGGAATTTGAGGATAAAATTAAGGAATGCCAACCGCAACCTAGAATGAGCGGGGTGCCTTTATTATGGCACAACCGCACTTGTTTACTGGGAGATCAAGACATTATTAACTATTTAAATGGACAAATTACTGATATTAATTAGTGATCATTTTTATTTATAATAAAAGAGGGGCCATCAGGCCCCTCTTTTGTTTTTCCCTTTATTTATTTACTATGGTTTATTTCATTTTTTATTTCTTGATCAGCAATTTTTTTTGCTCTTAAGAGGTGGTGGAAGTTAGGAACAAAGAAAATAATTAGACCAGCTAAAAAAATGCCTGCCACATTCAAGCCAAAAAATTTAGTGATTTCAATGGTTGCTGTCCAATTCTCTGAGGCGATTACTAGCCCCAAAGCCGCCAGAGGAGGGACTAAAGTAACCGCAATAGCAATCCCTGGTAAAGCGTCTCTGATTTCAGTTTGACGCCAAGTGTAGGCAGCGGTTAAGCCAGCGATTAAAGCAATAGTAAATGACAAATAAGAAATATGCATGTTAGTTAAAATCTCTGAATTCAAGTTCCTTAAGGGAAATAAAAGGCCAAAAAACCAAGCAGTCCCGACGGCAATAATAGTTGATAATATAAAGATCTTTAAAGATCGCCACATTAAACGACCGCTTCTTACGGAGATTCCTAGGCTAATCGCTAACACAGAAGATAATAAGGGGGCGATGATCATACCAGCAATTATTAAAGCTAAATTATTAGCGACAATTCCCAAAGAAACAATTGCGGTTGCTAAAGAGATTAAAAAATAGAAATCTGCTTTAGGAGAACTGGCATTAATTATATTACCAACAAATTCTAATTTTTTATCAACTCCCGGATTAAAGATGTTTAGTTTAATCATATTAGTTATTTATAAACAAATTAAGACTATTTTCTTTGTTTATTATAACATACTATTTAAAAATTTAAACAAATTTTAATTAGGGATAATAATTTGAAAGATTGTTAGTTTTGGGTGGTTAATTAATTGTAATTTACCAGAAAAGTCTTGTTTAATAATTTCTTGCGAAATATATAAGCCTAAACCACTGCCATATTGTCTTCCTTGTTTGGTGCTAAAAAAAGCTTTAAATATTTTATTTTTAGTTTTTGATGACAGGCCGCAACCATTATCAGTAATTTGAATAATCGTTGTCTGTTGGTTCGTCTGAGCGCTAATTTTTACTATTTTATTTGTAGTCTGGCTGTCAGCGCAAGCCTCAATCGCATTACTAATTAGATTAATAAACACCCGCCCCAACTTAGTGGCTGATCCTTTAATTTCTAGATTATTAGGTATTTCGATCTGGATGTTAACTTGAGATAATCTGGCTTGATAAGCTAAGATATTAATAATTTCTTGGATTTTTTCTTTAAGTTTAAAGGAGCTGATGCTGGCTTGCTGGCTGAGATGTTGTTGAGTGGCTAGCAAGAGATTTTCCATGTGGCGAGCAGCTATTAAGGCCTGATTAAGGTATTGATCAGCTTGATTAATAGCGATTGATGGCTCTCTTTTAATTTGTTCTAAATTTAAAGCGATAGCGGTTAAAGGATTAATTAAGTCATGAAAAATTCCTGCTGATAACTTTCCTAATTGGGCTAAGCTATGTAATTGTTTAATTTTCTCTTGTTGTCTGTCATTTTTCTTCCAATTAATTATTTTTGGCAATCTTAAGATGCCCTGGCTAGTAATTAAGAGATTATTCATATAATTTTTTTAATTTCGGTTAATTTTTATTAATTATGACCTTTCTCTAATAATTGTATAAACTAAAGAATAAATTTATCCTTTATTATCTAATTTATAGCCGTAGCCGTTAACAGTATGAATTAATCTTTTCCCATATTTTTCTATTTTTTGTCGCAAGCGCATAATATGAGTTTCCAGGGAATTAGAAAATTCATCTGCGTTGCGATCCCAAACACTTTCAATAATTAAATGACGACTTAACACTTCTTGTGGTCTTAACATGAAAAATTTTAAGAGAGTAAATTCTTTATTAGTAAGATTAAGATTTTTATTTTTTCTTCTAACCTCATAATTTTTAAAATTCATACTTAAATCAGCAAATATTAAATTGTCAGGAATTAAAGGTCGGTTGTAGCGTCGACTGGTCGCTTTTATTCGAGCGACTAATTCAGACATTGCAAAGGGCTTGGGTAAATAATCATCAGCCCCAGCATTCAACCAATCTAAACGATCGTTTAAGCTCGTGCGGTTACTAATGGCAATGATAATTGCCGTAATTCCTTCATTACGGATTTCCTTCAATACTTGGTGACCATTCATTTTAGGCAGGATAAAGTCTAAAATAATCACATCATATTTATTAATTTTTGCTAGAAAGGCTCCCTGTTCGCCATCTTGAGCAATATCAACTACCCAAGCTTCTTGCTTTAAACTAGACTTTATCAATGATCCCATAATTGGGTCATCTTCAATTATTAATAATTTCATAGCTTTTTTAGTGAAAAAATAGTTATTTATTAGTTTAATCTTTGCTAATTTAATTACTTATTATTTCATTTTTTGGTAATTATAAAGTTTTTATTTTATTTTAACATTTATTAACTAAAAAAAGCTTTAAAAAAAGATAACTTTTTCTTAACTTATTATATTGCTTTTCTCTTTATTTATAGTTAAGATAAAAGAGCATTGTTTATTTATGATGAAAAGAAAAGATAAAAAATCTAATTTTCAGCGATTTTCCCAAAATGACCCCTTTGCTGTTCAGGAGGGTAAGTTTCGTTTTGGTGAATTAAAGGATTCTAGCTATTATTCTGGCTGGACTGAACATGCTTTTTTATCCGATAGTGACAATAAAGAGGTGCTTGGCCAAACTTTTGATTTTCGTCAACTAAGAGTCATGAAACTTGTTTTATTAGTATTTTTTAGTTTAATTTTAGTGCGGATTTCTTGGCTACAATTATTTCAATCAGATTATTATATTTCTTTAGCCGAGGGTAACCGTTTTCGTCGGGAAACTATTGAGGCTAAACGAGGAATTTTTTATGATCGCTTTGGACAATCTTTAGTAAGAAATACAGCCAACTTTGTCCTTTCTTTACGTTTAATTGATTTACCTCGTGATGAACTAGAACGTGATCAAGTGATTCGACAAATTAGCCAAATTTTAGATGAGTTACCACTTGATGATAATAATTCTTCAATTATTACTGACGGCCCTTCTTTTGTGATTATTAAAGAAGCCCTGGGTAAAGTGACCTATGGTTCCCTGGAGTCTTATCAGCCAATTTTTATTAAAGATAATATTGAATATAATCAGGCCCTAAAATTAATCTTAATAGCTGACCAGCTCCCTGGAGTTATTATTTCTAATAAAATTAGGCGGGAATATCCGCAAATTAAACCAGAAACACTTCTTAGCTTGTCCCACGTATTGGGTTATACCGGAAAAATTAATGAAACTGAATTAAATTCTCTGGGTAGTTCTTACTCCTTGATTGATTATTTAGGAAAAACCGGCTTGGAATTAACTTGGGAAGGCGAATTGCGGGGACAAAATGGTTGGCAGCAGTATGAAGTAGATGCTCTGGGTCGCAAAGTTAAGTTAAGTAATGAGTTATTAGCAGTTGATGGTTATAATTTACATTTAGCTCTTGATTTAGAGCTTCAAGCTAAAACCGAAGAAGTGTTATTAAATTGGCTTGATAAATTACAACTAGATCGGGCATCAGTGGTCATTTTAGATCCCAATAATGGTGAAATCTTAGCTTTAGTTAGTTTGCCAGCCTATAATAATAATAATTTTGCTCGAGGAATTAGCTATCCTGAGTATCAAGATTTTTTACAAAATCCTAGTCGCCCTTTGTTTAATCGAGCAGTTAGCGGGGAATATCCTTCGGGTTCAACCATTAAACCAATTATTGCGGCGGCGGCTTTAGAAGAAAAAGTGATTTCTGAAAATTCTAGCTTGTTAAGCGTGGGTGGAATTTGGGTTGGTCAGTGGTTTTTTCCTGATTGGCGGGCTGGTGGTCATGGTCAAACTAATGTAAAAAAAGCAATTGCTCAATCAGTTAATACCTTTTTTTATTATATCGGTGGTGGTTATCAGGACTTTACTGGCTTAGGACTTGATCGTTTAGTTAGTTATGCCCATTTATTTGGCTTGGGAGAAAAATCAGGAGTTGATTTAAATAGTGAGGCCAGTGGTCTAGTGCCTACGCGAGAGTGGAAACAGGAATTAAAAAAAGAACCTTGGTATATTGGTGATACTTATCATTTTTCTATTGGCCAAGGCGATGTTTTAACCACCCCCTTACAGATTGTTAATTTTATTGCCGCAATTGCTAGTGGTACTTTATATCAACCTCATTTAGTAACCAAAATTGTTAGTGAAGATGGTCAATTAATTAAGACCATTGAACCCCAAATTATTCGTCAAAATTTTATTGATAATAATAATTTACGTATTGTGCGTGAAGGAATGCGGCAAACAGTTACCGCTGGCAGCGCCCAATCTCTAAACTATTTACCAGTTGCCGTAGCTGGTAAAACTGGGACCGCTCAGTGGTCTAGTCAAAAAGCGCCTCATGCTTGGTTCGCTGGTTTTGCTCCCTATGAAGATCCGGAAATTGCCTTTGTGATTTTAGTCGAAGAGGGAAGAGAGGGAAGCGAAGTCTCTGTGCCGATTGCTCGAGAAATTTTAGAGTGGTATTTTTCTCAGCGTCATCAAGAATAATTTTATATGCCTTTAAGTCTTCATTTAGCAATTCATGCCTTACTAGCTATCTTAGTTGGTTATTTAGCTGGTCGTTATTTTAAAATGCCTGCCCTGATGATGTTGGTGGCGATTTTAGCTGGTTTTTTTGTTGACCTTGATCATGCCTTACAATATTTATTTCATTTTAAATCTTTTGATATTTCTGGATTTTTAGCTAGTCGCCAATTTATTGATAGTGGTCAATTTTTTCTCTATTTTCATGCTTGGGAGTGGGTTGTTTTAGGGCTGGTAGTTGCTTTTTTATCAGAACAATCCAAAATTTTCAAAGCCGTTATGATTACCGCTTCCCTGGCTTTATTTGTTCATCTAGTATCAGACTGTTTTATTAATCAATTACCGCCTCGTTTTTATTCAATTATTTATCGAGCTGAGCGTAATTTTTTAGTTAGCGAAATGGTAGATTTAAAAAATAATAATAACTTTGATTATCTTAGTGAGTAAAACCTGTGAATTTTCAATAATTAGCACTCTCTTGACTTGAGTGCTAATTTTTTTTATAATAACAATATCAAAAATATATGAGTCAAAATCGTCAACAATTAATTTTGCGGACTCTAATTAAAGAGTATGTCAAAACTGGTCAACCAGTGTCCTCTGGAGGATTGGCCGCTAATTATCGCTTAGGGGTCTCACCAGCGACTATTCGCAATGATTTAATGGCCCTTGAGGAATCAGGCTACATTTATCAACCGCACACCTCAGCCGGAAGAGTGCCAACCGAGGCGGCTTATTTATTGGAAATTGAAGCTTTAGGTGATCATTTGCCCGAGCTAAAAACTATCGAAGCTAGTCGTGTAGCTGAGTCTTTAGATACTTTAAATCGGGATTTACGCAATACAGCTAAAGTTTTAGCAGATTTAGCCGGTAATGCTATTTTTTGGGCCTTCCATAAAAATGATTTGTATTATACTGGTTTGTCTAATATTTTTATGCAACCAGAGTTTAAACAATCAGAAGCTGTTTATGATGTTTCTTTAGTAATTGATCGAATGGAAGAAATTATTGACAAGTTGTTTGATGAATTAGCTGATGGCTTGTATTTTAAAGTCGGCACTAATAATCCCTTTGGGCCTTTTTTAGGAACAACAATGATAAAATATCGTCAAAAGAATCACTCTGGTTTATGTGGAATTTTAGGTCCAATGCGAATGAATTATGGCCATAATGCAGCTCTTTTATCTTTGATTCAAGAAAAATTAAAATAATTGTTATTAAACACCTATGATTGAAAAAAAACACTTAAATTCCCAGTTAATTATTAATATTTTGCCTTATAATAATAAGCCAGAAGTATTATTAACTAAAAATCATCAAGCAGATAAAGATTGGTCATTAATCTCTGATCGGGTTGTGTTAGGGGAAACAATTGAACAAGCAGTTGATAGAATTTTTGCTGAGCACTTTGGTTTTAAGCCAGAAAAAATTGAATTTATCACTAATTTAGATAATCTTAATCTTACTGATTATTCGTCAGATAAATCATTAATTTCTTTAAATTTTGCGGTGGCCGTTGATGATAAAAAATTGACTGATAAGTTGGATGAAACGCGGTATCGGTGGTTAAAAGATGAACAAGAATTAACTACTTTAAAAATTTCTGATTTGACTAGCAATTTAATTAAGCACTGGCTTAGTTGTCAAGCTGTTCAAGCTGAAGATTATCAAGATAAATATCAGCGGTCTTTAGCTGATTATCAGAATTTATTGAAAAAAACTAATCGAGAAAAAGAAGAATTTGCTAAGTTTGCTTTAAATGATTTTTTGCATGAATTATTACCCGTTTATGATCATTTAAAATTATCAATTTCTTCCTTGCCGCCAGCTGAACAGGATAATGCTTGGGTGGCAGGAGTTAACCATGTTTTACGGCAATTTAAAGAAGTTTTAAATAGTCACGGAGTTGAAGAAATTTCTACCGTTGGTGCTCAATTTGATCATCACACTATGGAGGCAATTGAAGGACAAGGAGGGGCAGTGGTTAAAGAAATTTCCCCTGGCTATAAATTGAATGGTCGCTTGCTCAAACCAGCTAAAGTAATTGTTGCTTCCGAACTAGAAAATAATAATGAAAAATAATAAATAATTTAGAAATTTTCTGCTTATCTACTTATTGAATAAAATAAGTTTTAAGCAGAAAATAATAATAATATGTCATTAATTAAATGGAGTCCCTTCTTAAATGATGGCTTTGGCTTTGATGACATGGATAAGGCCTTTAATGAAATGTTGCCCGCAGTGCGTGGCAATCAATTTGGTTTTACTCCCGCCTTGGATATGTATGAAGACAAAGACAACATCATTGTCGAAACCCAATTAGCCGGTATTGATCCGGAGAAAGTGCATATTTCTATTGAGAACGATGTCCTTTGTATTAAAGGAGAAAGTGAAAAAAAGAGTGAGATAGAAGATAAAAATTATTATCGTAAAGAAATTCGTCGAGGTTCTTTTTATCGCTCTGTTCCCTTACCAACTAAAGTTGAGGGCGAAAAAGCGAGCGCTGTTAATGAGGATGGAATTTTAAAGATTTTTATTCCTAAGGCAGCTGAAGTTAAGCCTAAAACTATTAAAATTCAGACTAAAAATAAATAATTTGTTTTTCGTATCGATGCCTCTTTTTGGGGCCTCGACCCATAAAAATAAATTATAATAATTAACTTTGTTCCGTTAACCAATTTCTGGTAACGCCCCAAAGTATTTACAAGTATGGGAAAAATTTTAGGAATTGATTTAGGAACTACCAATAGTGCGATGGCGATTATGGAGGGAGGTAGTCCTAAAATAATTGAAAATATTGAAGGCAATCGTACCACCCCTTCAATCGTTGCTATTTCCAAAAATAACGAACGTTTAGCTGGTCAATCAGCTAAGCGCCAAGCGGTGATTAACCCTGAAAACACGGTTTATGCGGTTAAGCGTTTAATCGGGCGTCGCTTTGAAGATGAAGAAGTGCAACGTGATTTACAAACTGCGCCTTATAAAATTGTAAAATCAGGTGAAGGTGTTAAGGTAAAAATGGGAGACAAAGAATATTCTCCCCAAGAAGTATCAGCCATGATTTTGGCTAAGATGAAGGCTGATGCTGAGTCTAAATTAGGGGAAAAAATAACTGAAGCCATCATTACTGTGCCGGCTTATTTTGATGACTCTCAACGTCAAGCCACTAAAGATGCTGGTCAAATCGCTGGTTTAGAAATTAAGCGGATTATTAATGAACCAACGGCCGCCGCCTTAGCTTATGGCTTTGACAAAAAGAAGGGTCAACAAGTAGTAGTTTATGATTTAGGAGGAGGAACTTTTGATGTCTCGGTTTTAGATATTTCAGCTGATACGGTTGAAGTTAAAGCAACCACTGGGGATACTCACTTAGGTGGCGAGGACTTTGATCAAAGAATAATTGCTTGGATTATCGAAGAATTTAAAAAAGATCAAGGAATTGATTTATCTAAAGATGTTCTCGCTTTGCAACGCATCAAAGAAGCGGCGGAAAAAGCAAAAATTGAACTTTCCACGGCCATGGAAACAGAAATTAACCAACCTTTTATTAGCACCGATGCCAATGGGCCTAAACATTTAGTAATGAAACTTAGTCGGTCTAAATTAGAGTCATTGGTTAGCGATTTAGTTGAGAAAACAATTGAGCCGTGCAAAAAAGCTTTGGCCGACGCTGGTTATAAGGTTACCGATATTGAAGAAGTGATTTTGGTCGGCGGGATGACCAGAATGCCGATTGTTCAGCAAAAAGTTAAGGAGTTTTTTGGCAAAGAACCAAACTTAAGTGTTAATCCTGATGAAGTAGTGGCTCTAGGAGCAGCGGTTCAAGCTGGTGTTTTACAGGGTGACGTTAAAGATGTTCTTTTATTAGATGTTACTCCTTTAAATTTAGGAATTGAAACTTTAGGTGGAGTAGCCACTACTTTAATTGATAGAAACAGCACGATTCCAACTTCAAAATCACAAGTTTTTTCGACCGCCGCTGATGGTCAAACTAGTGTCGAAATTCATGTTGTTCAAGGAGAAAGACCAATGGCCGCTGACAATAAAACCCTAGGACGCTTTATTTTAGATGGTATTCCGGCAGCCCCTCGGGGTGTCCCTCAGGTAGAGGTAAAATTTGATATTGATGCTAATGGAATTTTAAATGTTAGTGCGACTGATAAGGCGACTAATAAGCAGCAAAAAATTACGATTACCGCCTCTTCTGGTTTATCACCCGAGGAAGTTGAAAAAATGAAGAAAGATGCTGAGGTTCATGCCGAAGAAGATCGTCAGAAAAAAGAAAAAGTAGAAATTAAAAATCAAGCTGATGCCGTTATTTCTACTACGGAAAAAATGTTAAAAGAATCAGCTGATAAAATCTCGGATACTGATAAAGCGGAACTGGAAACTAAAGTAACGGAATTAAAAACCGCTCAAGAAGCTGATAATTTAGAGGATCTCAAAAAGAAATTAGAAGAAATGAATAATTTAGCTCAAAAAATTGGAGCGGCAATGTATCAGGCAGCCAATCAAGCTGGTGCTCAAGCTAGTGGAGATAATCCCGGAGAAACTCCCAAGCAAGAATCTCCCAAAAATGAAGATGACAGCGAAGTAGTTGAAGGCGAAGTCGATGATGACAAGCCGGAAAGCAAATAAATAAAAAATATTGTCTTTTTATCGGTCTGCCTCTCTGTTTATCGGAGAGGTTGACTATTTAAAAGATAATAAAATATGGCTAAAGATTACTATGATATTTTAGGAATTGGTCGTCAGGCTAGTTCAGAGGAAATTAAAAAGGCTTTTCACAAAAAAGCTCATCAACACCATCCTGATAAAGGCGGGGACGCTGATAAGTTTAAAGAAATCAATGAAGCTTATCAAGTTTTAAATAATGCTGATAAGCGTCGCCGATACGATCAATTTGGTGAAGCTGCTTTTAATGGTGCTCAGGGAGGCGCTCATAATTGGGGTGGTTTTTCTGGCTTTCAAAATAATGGCGGTTTTCAAGTTGACTTTGAAGATTTAAATGATATTTTTGGTGGTTTTGGCGATTGGTTTGGTTTCGGTGGTAATCGTTCTAGCGGTCGACGATCAGCTAAGCGCGGACGTGATTTAGAGATGTCGGTAAACTTAAGTTTTTCGGAAGCAGTTTTTGGTACCGAAAAAGAAATTTCTTATACTCGTCAAGGCTTGTGTCAGCGCTGTCAAGGAAAGGGAGCAGAACCAGGAAGCGAATTAAACACCTGTCCTACTTGTAATGGTCGCGGACGAGTAAGTCGTTTGCAACAAACTATTTTAGGAAATGTTCAAATGGAATCTACTTGT
Organism: uncultured Gammaproteobacteria bacterium; assembly: GCA_964406935.1. Lineage (GTDB taxonomy): Bacteria > Patescibacteriota > Patescibacteriia > Patescibacteriales > UBA12465 > PWHG01. The sequence goes on along the minus strand of CAYOTM010000001.1, from coordinate 69,183 downwards.
CCTAACTGTCAGGGTAAAGGGAAGATCCCTAAAACTGTTTGTCGCGATTGTCACGGTTCGGGCACTAGCAAAGAAAAAGTAAATTTTAAAGCAAAGATTCCAGCGGGAATTGATGACGGCAGTAGTCTTCGTTTAACTGGTAAGGGAGAAATTTTAGATCAAGGTGAAGCTGGCGATCTATATTTACGGATCAAAGTGGCTCCGGATAAAAATTTTAATCGTCAGGGCTATGATATTAAAAGTGAACAACAAATTAATTTTTCCCAAGCGGCTGATGGTGATAAAATAGAGGTGTTAACCATTCATGGCCCGGTTAAATTAAAAATTCCGGCCGGCACTCCTTCAGGGGCAATTTTTCGCTTAAAAGATAAAGGAATTAGTAAAATTAATGGTCGGGGTCAAGGTGATCATTTTGTGCTTATTAAAATTAAAGTTCCCAGTGGTTTGTCTCGTAAACAACGCCAAGCTTTAGAAGAGGCTGGTTTATAATTTTTAACTTATGTTTATTGATACTCATACTCATGTTAATTTCTCTGCTTTTAAAGATGATGCTGACGCTGTGATTCGGCGCTCTTTAGAAAATGATACTTGGATGATTTTAGTTGGTTCAGAATATAAAACTTCTAATCGAGCTTTAAGTTTTGCTAATAAATACGAAAGAGGTGTTTATGCGGCTGCCGGACTACATCCTATCCATTTAGATGATTCGCGAGTGATTGATAAAAATGAAAGTGGTGATTACGCCTTTTCTGGTCGAGCTGAAGAATTTAATTATGAAACTTATGAAAATTTAGCCAAGTTTCAAAAAGTGGTAGCGATTGGTGAAACTGGTTTAGATTATTATCATTTAAATCCTGAAAAAGACCCAGCCGTTCTTAAGCGCAAACAACAAGAAGTCTTTTTAAAACAACTAATATTAGCCAGAAAATTAAATTTACCAGTAATTATTCATTGTCGCCAAGCCCATGATGATATGTTTTCCATGCTTCAAGATTTTCGTAAGAATTATGCCGATCTTATTTCTGATAATCAGCCCTGGGGGGTGATGCATTGTTTTTCCGGAGATGAAGATTTGGCTTGGAAATATTTTTCCTTGGGTCTAATGGTTTCATTTACCGGTTTGATTACTTTTAGTAAAAACTGGGATGATTTATTAAGAAAGGTACCTTTAGAAAAAATTATGATCGAAACGGACGCCCCCTACATGACACCTGAGCCTTATCGTGGTCAACGCAATGAGCCAATGTTGGTTCAATATGTGGCTAATCGAATTGCTGAAATTAGGGGGATACCTTTAAGTAAAGTAGCTGATGTTACCACCGCTAATGCCCGTCGTTTGTTTGCTATTTAAGACTTCAATAATTTATTTATAATCTTGACTTTTTATTATAATTGCTTTATATAAATACTAGGTAAAGGGAGCTTATATTCTTTAATTGATTATCAAATGGACAAAAAATCATTACGAGAAATCGCCATTGCCAGCGCCATGTATAGTCTAGGCTCAATTTTAGGGCCATTATTAATTATCGGAGGAATTGGTTTGTTATTAGACAAAGTTTTTAAGACTTACCCCTTAATTTTATTGCTCAGTATTTTAGTGGCTTTTGTTGTAACTAATATTTTATTATTTAAAAAAATAAAAAAAATAAACCGTTTAATGGATAAATTTCGCGATGAAGCTTTAGCTGAAAAAGCCAAAGCCAAAGAGCAGAGAGATAGTGTTTTAAACGATAATTTGGCTGAGCCTAAAGCTTAATAGTCAGTTGTCAACATCTCAACCGGTAATTTAAGTGAATCAAATAAATAATTAAAAAAATAAATTTTTCGGGTGATTAAACCTTTTTTGTAGTAATATGGGCTTAAATATTTCTTTAGCGCCACAGGTGCTTTTCTATATTGGTTCGTGGCCAATTACCAATTCCTTCTTTTGGTTTTTTTGGTTATGGCTCTTGCTAATTATTGGGGCAATTGTTTTAAAGGCTAATTTAAAAATGATTCCCGGAAAAGTGCAGAATGTTATTGAAATGTTAATTGGGGGCGCTTATGATTTTACCGAATCAATTATTGGTCCTGGCAAGAAGGCGGAGCGAGCCTTTCCTTTAGTTGGAACAATGTTTTTCTTTGTGTTAATTGCTAATTTACTAGTTTTTATTCCCGGACAAGCTGCTATTACCTTAAATCAAGGAGGTGAATTTATTCCGGTATTTCGTGCCGTTGCGGCTGATTATGGTTTAGTATTTATAATGACTTTAATTGCCGTCATTACTTCCCAAATTGTAGCGATTGCCGTCAGCGGCCCCTTTTCCTATTTAGGTCGTTTTCTTAATTTTCGTAGTCCTTTGAAATTTTTCTTAGGAATTATGGATTTAATTGGCGAGTTAGCAAAAATTATTTCTTTATCTTTTCGTTTATTTGGTAATATTTTTGCCGGCGAAGTTTTAGGAGCAGTGATGTTATTTTTAGTTCCGTTTTTTGTTCCTCTGCCTTTTATGTTTTTAGGCTTATTAACAGCTGTGGTGCAAGCCTTTGTTTTTTCAGTGCTAACCTTAGTGTTTATTTCGATGGCTTCAGATATAGGCGAAGAGGAAACAGTTAAAGCTTAATAAATTTGTATTATAAAAATTTTAATATTTAATTAACAAACCTTATGGACATTCAAGCAGCTAAATATTTAGCCGCCGGCATCGCTGTCGGTTTAGGGGCCATTGGACCGGGTATCGGTGAAGGTATCGCCGCTTCTAAAGCCTTGGAAGCAATCGGTCGCAACCCTGAAGCAAGTGGTAAAATCACCCCTCTAATGTTCGTCTCAATGGCGATTACGGAGTCAACGGCGATTTACGCTTTAGTAGTAGCTTTAATTATTCTTTTTGGTTAAAGCTTAAAACATAAAGACAGTCTAACTCTTTTTAAAGGGTTAGATATCTTTGTTTTTTAATTTTTTTCTATGGGATTATTTGATGCCTTGGGCTTAGATGTAAAAATTTTATTTGCCCAATTTATAAATTTTGCAATTTTAGTTTTTGTCTTATGGCGTTTTGCCTATAAGCCGATTTTGAAATTACTGGAAGATCGTCGTAAGAAGATTGAGCAAGGAGTATTATCGGCTGAGGCAGCGGAGCTTAAGCTAAAAGAGGCTGAAGATCAACAAAAAGAAATTATTGTTGCCGCTAAAAAAGAGGCCTTAACAATCGTGGAGGAGGCCAAGGATCGAGCTGAGCTTAAATATCAAGAAATTATTAAAAAATCTAAAGAAGATATTGGCGTAATTATTAATGAAGAACGGGGTAAAATTCGTTTAGAAAAGGAAGAAGTTTTGCAAGAGATTAAACGAGAAATTTCCAGTCTTTTGACTTTTGGCGTGGAGAAATTTTTAGCTCAAAAAATTGATTCTCAAGAAGATGCTAAAATTATTAAAAAAATTACTGATGATCTAGGTAAATAATTATGAAAATTAGTCCTAAAAAATACGCGATTGCTTTATTTTTAAGTCTTCGAGGAAAATCACCTCAAGAAGCTAAGTTAATTATTGCTAATTTTATTAAACTATTAGACAGCCATAATCGTTTAGGATCAGTTAGGAAAGTGATTTTTTATTTAGAATCTTTATATCAAAAAGAAGGTCTATCAATTGAAACCACGGTATTGTCAGCTCATCAGTTATCCGCTGACTTAAAACAACAAATTAAAAATTATTTACAAACAAAATCACCAGGAGCAGTTCTAGACTGGAAAGAAGAAGTTGACCCTAGGTTATATGGTGGTTTTATTTTACGATTTGGTGACAAAATTTTAGATGCCAGCCTCAAATCTCGTTTAAGCGCTTGGCGTCAATATTTAAAAATTAAATAAATATAATCTAAAAATATTTATATGGCGAACAACACGAAAGACTTTATTATCGAACAACTTAAAGGTCAATTAGAAAACTTTAAACCAGAAGTCAAAGAACAAAATTTTGGCAAAGTAGTTGAAGTCGGCGATGGCATTGCCCGAATTGCTGGTATTTCTCAGGCGATGATGTCGGAGATGTTAGAATTTAAAACTGCCCAGGGCTCAATTTATGGCGTGGTTTTAAATTTAGAAGAAGATAGTGTCGGCGCCATTATTTTAGGAGAGTCAAGTGGGATTAGTGAGGGTGACGAAGTGCTTTGTTTAAACCGTATTTTAGAAGTTCCGGTTGGCGAAGAATTAGTTGGCCGAGTAGTTAATCCTTTGGGCCAAGCTCTAGATGGTCAGGGTGATATTAACCCAGCCAAATTTTATCCCATTGAAAAAATTGCTCCCGGCGTAATTACTCGTGAATCAGTTAGTCAGCCAGTACAAACTGGGATTAAAGCGATTGACGCGATGATTCCGATTGGTCGTGGTCAACGAGAACTGATCATTGGTGATCGTCAAATTGGTAAAACCGCGATTGCAATTGATACGATTATTAATCAAAAAGGCAAAAAAATGAAATGCGTTTATGTCGCTATTGGTCAAAAAGAATCAAAAATTGCTGGTATAGTCGCGAAGCTAAAAGAAAGTGGCGCTTTAGAGTACACCACTATTGTTTTAGCAGGGGCTTCTAGTCCAGCTTCTTTATTATATATTGCTCCCTATGCTGGCTGTGCGATTGCGGAATACTTTTTAGATAAGGGTGAGGACGTTTTAATTGTTTATGATGATTTATCCAAGCATGCCTCCTCTTATCGAGAAATTTCTCTATTACTGCGTCGTCCTCCGGGGCGTGAAGCTTATCCGGGTGATGTTTTTTATTTACACTCTCGTTTGTTAGAAAGATCTTGCAAATTAAACAAAGATTACGGTGGCGGATCAATTACTGCCTTGCCAATTATTGAAACTCAAGCCGGTGATGTTTCTGCCTATATTCCTACTAATGTAATTTCCATTACTGATGGTCAAATTTATTTAGAGCCAGACTTGTTTTATCAAGGTAACCGACCAGCAGTGAATGCTGGCTTGTCAGTGTCGCGGGTCGGCTCAGCCGCTCAAATTAAGGCAATGAAAAAAGTGGCTGGTAAAATGCGTTTAGAGGCCGCCCAATATCGAGAATTAGCCGCTTTTGCTCAATTCGGCTCTGATTTAGATGAAGATACAAAAAATAAATTAGAAAGAGGCAAACGTTTATACGAAATCTTTAAGCAAGATCAATATGAGACCGTTTCCGTCGCTAAACAGGTATTAATCTATTACGCTCTCATTAATGGTTATACTGACAATGTGCCCGTAGAAAAAATGAAGGAATTTGAAACGGGTCTCTTTTCTTTCGCTGATTTAAATAATGAAAGTTTACTGTTAATCGATAAAACCCAAGAGTTAACTGAAGAAGTGGAGGGTAAAATTAAGCATTTAATTGAAGAATATAAAGCCACGCTTGATTACCTTCTTTAATTGTTTTTATTATGGCTAAAACTAAAGAAATTTCTCGTCGTTTACGTTCCATTAATAATACTAAGAAGATTACCAAGGCAATGGAGATGGTGGCGGCGGCTAAAATGCGTAAAGCAACCGAAGCAGTTTTAAAAACTCGAACTTATGCTAATTTAAGTTGGATGACGGTTTTAAATATTGCTTCCTCATCTAATGCCAGTAAACATCTTCATCCCCTGTTAGCTAAGCGCGCGGATATTAAAAAAATAGTAATTATTTTAATTAGTTCTAATCGTGGTTTGTGTGGCAGCTTTAATTCCGCAATTTTAAATAAAGCTCGGGAATCAATTAAAAAACATGGTAATTTAGAAACCGAATTTATTGTTATTGGAAAGAAAGGCTTAGCTATTTATTCTCGCTATAAATATCCAGTAGTAGCTGAATTTGAAAAGTCTGACTCGATGTTTGAGGTTGCTGCTGTTCGTCCCTTAGCTAAAATGGTGATTGATGGTTTTTTAAATAATCAGTATGATAAAGTTTTTGTTGCTTATACTGACTTTGTTAATGTCGTTCGTCAGATGCCTCGAGTTAAACAAATTTTACCAGTGGAAATTGATGTGGAAGACGAATACTTGGGAGTTGTTGGCCAAGACGAGCGAATCGGGATCACTAAAGATTTTGTAGCGGCTAAAGAAAAAAAATATTTAGCCGGCAGTGAAGCTCCTTATATTTTTACTTATGAACCTAGTCCCGAAGACGTGCTTGATCAAATTATCCCCCGCTTATTAGAGGTTCAATTATTACAGGCGATGTTAGAGTCCAATGCTTCTGAGCATAGTGCTCGCATGTCATCAATGAATAAAGCCAGTAAGGCTGCTTCTGATTTATCAGAAGAACTTAATTTGCTTTACAACAAAGCTCGTCAAGCTAGCATTACTTCGGAAATTGCTGAAATTAGTGCTGGTGCTAATGCTTTAGCTCAATAAATATTTAAAGATAATTTAACGCGTTTAGCGAATATAAAAAAATATGTCAGTCGATAAAAAAAATTACGGAACAATTAAGCAAGTCATTGGGGCAGTGGTTGATGTTTTATTTGAAGAAAAATTACCAGCCATTTTTAACGCCCTGGAGATTGATTTAAAAGGTCAAAAATTAATTTTAGAAACCCAACAACACTTAGGATTTAATACGGTCAGGGCAATTGCTATGGGTTCAACTGATGGCTTACGTCGTGGTGATAAAGTTTTAGACAAGGGCGTAGGGATTAGTGTTCCAGTGGGAGAAGGTGCTTTAGGCCGAATTTTTAATGTCTTAGGTGAAGTAGTTGATGGTGGTAAAGAGATTAAGGCAGATAAATATTATGAAATTCATCGCCCAGCCCCAGCCTTTGTTGACCAATCAACTAAAACCGAAATTTTAGAAACAGGTATTAAAGTAATTGACCTTATTTGCCCGATTGCTAAAGGCGGTAAGGTTGGATTATTTGGTGGTGCGGGAGTTGGTAAAACCGTAGTTATCCAAGAGTTTATTAATAATATTGCTAAAGCTCATGGTGGTTTTTCTGTTTTTGCTGGCGTGGGGGAAAGAACTCGTGAAGGTAATGACTTATATCATGAAATGAAAAGTGCTGGCGTAATTGATAAGGTGGCTATGGTCTTTGGCCAAATGAATGAACCACCAGGGGCGCGCGCTCGCGTTGCTTTAACTGGTTTATCAGTAGCGGAATATTTTCGTGATGAAAAAAAACAAGACGTGCTCTTATTTATTGATAATATTTTTCGCTTTACTCAGGCGGGCTCGGAAGTTTCCGCTTTGCTTGGTCGGATGCCATCAGCAGTTGGTTATCAGCCAACTTTAGCAACGGAAATGGGTGAATTACAAGAAAGAATTACTTCGACTCACCAAGGATCAATTACCTCAATTCAAGCGGTTTATGTGCCGGCTGATGACTTAACTGACCCAGCTCCAGCGACCACCTTTGGTCATCTTGACTCAACTGTTGTTTTGTCACGCTCACTAGCTGAATTAGCTATTTATCCGGCAGTTGATCCCTTAGACTCTTCGTCAACTATTTTAGATCCTAAAATTGTTGGCCAAGAACACTATGAAGTTGCGCGTGGGGTTCAAAAAATTCTCCAAAGATACAAAGATTTGCAAGATATTATTGCTATTTTAGGGATGGAAGAATTATCCAATGAAGATAAATTAATTGTCGCCCGGGCGCGAAAAATTCAACGTTTCTTATCTCAACCTTTCTTTGTAGCCGAAGCTTTTACTGGTCGTTCTGGGGAATATGTTAAGCGCGAAGATACTGTTCAGGGATTTAAAGAAATTTTAGAAGGGAAGTATGACGATAAAAATGAAAATGATTTTTATATGAAAGGTAATATTGAACAGGTCCTTAAGTCTTAATTATTTTGTTTGTTATTATGTCAGCTAAAAATATAAAATTTGAAATTGCCACCCCTGAAAGAGTAGTTTTAAAACGGCAAGCTAAGCAAGTAACTATCCCGACAGTTGAGGGCGAAATTACTATTTTACCTGAACACGCCCCCTTAGTTTCCATTTTAAAACCAGGTGTGATTGAGGCTAAATTAGATGATGATTCCACGGAAATCATGTCAGTTTCTGGAGGTTTTGTGGAAGTTTTAAAAAGTAAAGTAGTTATTTTAGCTGACTCAGCTGAGCGAGCGTCTGAATTAGATGATCAGGCGGTAGCTGAAGCGCAACAGCGAGCTGAGGAATATAAAAAACAAGTGCAATCTCAAGACCAGATTGAATTTACGGAAATCGCTGTTAAATTAGAACGAGAATTAGCTCGTCTGCGAGCGGTTACCCGTTGGCGTCGCTTGAATAATCCTGGTGGTGGTAAGTCTTAGTTTTAAGCCAGTGGATTAATAATTTATAAACACTTAAAAAAAGCCCTAAAAAAGGGCTTTTTGATTTTTCACAAGTATGGATTTCTCGGTTGTTTAATTTTGAGCAGTCGGTCGATGACTATTAAATTAATTTTTCAAAAGCTAACAATTAAGTTAAGACTCTTTTGGGGTCGCTGGAAGCGTAAATAATTGTTAGGCTAAATAATAAATTGCTAAAATAATTGTTCCAATCACTATACGATACCAGCCAAAAATTTTAAAATCATTATTTTTAATAAAGTGTAGAAGGAATTTAATACTCAGAACGGCAACAATAAAAGAAATAATAAAACCAATTCCCCAAACTAGCCATTCTTGATTAGTTAATGTTATTGGGGTTTTATAAAAATCTAGAATGGTCGCTGCTAACATTACTGGTAGAGCCAACATAAAAGAAAACTCCACAATAGTACGACGATTTAAGCCGAGAGATAAACCGCCCATAATGGTGGCAGCTGAGCGTGATACTCCGGGAATAATGGCTAAAGATTGGCAGACACCAATCAATACAGCTTGTTTATAGGAAATATTAGTTAGCTTACTTAATTGATCATCGCTATCGCTAAACTTTTTCTTAAAACGATTTTCTAAAATAATTAAGAACACCCCTCCAATTATTAGAGCGCTCGCAATAATTACTAAATTTTCCATTAATATGCCACGAATAATCCCATAGGCAGCTAGACCAATTATAGCCGTTGGTAAAAAAGCAGCAGCGATTTTTAAGATTAATTTTTTATGTCGCCAAATAGTTTTTAAATATAAAATCGCCACTGACAAAATTGCCCCTAATTGAATAGAAATGGTAAAACTTTTTAAAAAATCAGAGCTAGGGATTTTTAATAAATCAGCACTAATTAAGAGGTGAGCAGTAGAAGAAACTGGGAGAAACTCAGTAATTCCCTCTACTATCCCTAAAATAATACTTTGCCAAATAGTCATATTTTTTTATTTTACTATAAATTCATAAATTATTCTACCTTGACAAAAATTTATTAAAATTTTAGTTATTGTTTGCTTGTTTTTATCCCTTGACAGCCTAGCTTTTAAGCTTTAAAATAATAACATAATTAGCACTCAACTATCTTGACTGCTAATTTATAATTGTCAATTTAAAATTATAATTTTTAAATAAATCCTTTAAAAATAGGGTTTTTTAAACCACTTTTTTAAAGAGATTTTTGTTTTTTATGAAGTTAAAACCTCTCCATAACAATGTCATTGTCAAAACATTGGGTAAAGAAGAAATGACTAAATCTGGGATTGTTTTACCAGATACAGTTGATAAGGAAAGACCAGAAAAAGGTGAAGTAATTGCGGTTGGTCCTGGTAAATTATTAGATAATGGTCAATTGTCAAAAATGTCCCTAAAAGTTGGTGACAAAATAGTATTTAAAAAATATTCGCCTGATGAAATTAAAGTCGATGATCAGGAATACTTAGTTTTAAGTGAAAGCGATGTTGTCGCTATCATTGAAGATTAAATTTATAAGATTAATAAATATTCAGTTTTAGAAAATATTTTTTAAAACTGATTAAGAAAAATATGGCTAAACAAATTATTTTTGATGAAAAGGCGCGCTTAGCGCTTAAAAGAGGAGCTGATCAGCTCGCTAATGCAGTTAAAGTCACTTTAGGACCCAAGGGTCGCAATGTGGTGATTGATAAGAGCTACGGCGCTCCAGTTGTCACTAAGGATGGGGTAACCGTTGCTAAGGAAATTGAACTAGAAGATAAGTTTGAAAATATTGGGGCTGAGATTGTAAAAGAGGTAGCTTCAAAAACCAATGATACTGCCGGTGACGGCACAACCACTGCCACCGTTTTAGCTCAAGCAATTATTCATAACGGCTTAAAATTAGTCGCCGCTGGGGTTAATCCAATTGAAATTCGTCAAGGTCTAGAAAAACGAGTGGGTGAAATTGTGTCTGAACTAAAAAAAATGAGCAAAAATATTTCTACTCAAGAAGAAATTACTCAAGTAGCCTCCATTTCCGCCAATGATCAAGAAATTGGTAAAATTATTGCCGAAGCAATGGCCAGTGTTGGCAAGGAAGGCGTCATTACAGTGGAAGAAGGTCAATCATTTGGTATTGAGAAAGAGGTAGTTGAAGGCATGCAATTTGATAAAGGTTATTCATCTCCTTACATGATTACCAATTCTGATACCATGAAAGCAGAAATGAGTGATCCTTATATTTTAATTACCGATAAAAAAGTAGCTGCTTTACAAGAAATTTTACCCTTGTTAGAAAAAGTTGCTCAATCTGGTAAAAAAGATTTAGTAATTATTGCTGATGATATTGAAGGAGAAGCTCTGGCTACCTTCGTGGTTAATAAATTACGAGGGACCTTTAATGTTTTAGGTATTAAAGCCCCGGGATTTGGTGATCGTCGTAAGGCGATGCTTGAAGATATTGCTATTTTAACGGGAGCTCGATTAATTTCCGAAGAAGTAGGCCTAAAATTAGATAAGGCTGAAATTGAAGATTTAGGCCGGGCTCGTAAGGTGATTGCTTCTAAGGAAAATACTACCATTATTGATGGTGCCGGCAATAAAGCGGCTATTGAGGGTCGCGTAGAGCAAATTAAAAAAGAAAAAGACTTAGCTGATTCTGATTTTGATCGCGATAAACTTCAGGAACGTCTGGCTAAATTAGCTGGTGGGGTGGCCGTCATTAAAGTAGGCGCCGCTACTGAAACTGAGATGAAGGAAAAGAAATTTAGAATTGAGGATGCTTTAAACGCCACTAAAGCAGCTGTTGAAGAAGGAGTTGTTCCTGGCGGTGGCTTAGCTTTAGCGATTGCTTGTTATGGCAGTAATTTTGCCCGTTTTGAAACTGAAATGAAGGACTCGGCTAATTTATCAGTTGGAGAAAAAATTATTAATCAATCAATTTTAGAGCCAATTAAACAAATTGCTAATAATGCTGGTGTTGATGGTTCCTTAATCATGCAAAGAATTATTGAAGAAAATAAAAATAAAAAAGATCAGGCAATTTATGGCTATAATGCAGCCAATGGTGAATTTGTCGACATGATTAAAACTGGTATCGTTGACCCGACTAAAGTAGTGCGCTCAGCCCTAGAAAATGCTTCTTCGGCAGCGATGATGTTTTTAACCACCGAAGCAGTAATTACTGATAAACCAGACAATAAGAACTGCTGCAGTAGTAATAACAGCGGTATGGGCGATATGGGAGGCATGGGAGGTATGGGAGGTATGGGCGGCATGATGTAATTTAATAATTATAAAAAATAAAAGGCGCCTTTTTATGGGGCGTTTTTTATTTCAAATTATTAATAATTTTTGCTATAATTAAGTATTATAAATAACTATTTTTTTTATGGTAAAAAGTAAGAAATTAGTCAAATCAAAAAAGAAGCTTACCAGAGTGGTTGTCTCTGGTTATTTTAACCCCTTACATGTTGGCCACTTAGAAATGATTAGTAAGGCAAAAAAATTAGGAGATTATTTAATTGCGATTATTAATAATGATTATCAAGTGAAACTAAAAGGGAGCGTTCCTTTTATGACTCTTCAGGATCGAGCAAAAATCGTAGCTGCCTTGCGAGATGTTGATGAAGTTTTTATTTCAATTGATCGTGATCCCAGTGTTGGTAAATCTTTAGCAAAAGTTAAGCCAGACATTTTTGCTAATGGCGGTGACCGCAAAAGTCTTAATGATGTCCCTGAATATATTGTTTGTCAAAAACACGGGATTAAAATGGTTGACGGTTTAGGTAAAAAAATTCGGGCTAGCTCCGCAATGATTGCTAAGGCAGCTGAGATGAGGGCTAAAAAAAATAAAAAATAAATTCATGAACATATTATCTTCTAAAAAAATTATTATTGCCCTAGTCGTTGTGGTATTACTTGGCTGGGCTTTTAAAGATAGGTTCACCTGTCAATCACGGGCTGATAGCAACTATTCATCTTTTAAGGTTTGCGTTAAACGTCTACTTGGCAAAGACAATCCGCCCCCAGCTCCGCTTGTTAGAGAGGAAATTACTATTCGTATAATTGAGGGCTGGAATTTAAAAGATATGGCTCGTTATTTTGCGGCTGAAGGTTTATGGCCAGAAGAAGAATTTTTAGCTGCTACTAAGCCAGAATCCTTTCTTGTTCCTAAAGCTAATAACACCTCAATATCTGAAACAACAAATGAAGAAGTTGCTGATAATAACGATTCAGAAACGATTAATTTACTTGAACGTTTTGAATTTTTAGCCGATAAACCAACAACGGTTGATTTAGAGGGTTATTTATATCCGGATACTTATCGGATTTTTGCTGATGCTAGCCCTCAAGAAGTAATTATGAAAATGTTAGAAAATTTTGATCGTAAATTAACTATTGAGATGCGACAAGAAATTGAAGAACAAGGTGAAACTATTTATCAAGTTTTAACAATGGCTTCTTTACTAGAAAAAGAAGCACCGATTAACTATACTACTGGCAACAATCAGGAAGCCAAAGTAATTGCTGATATTTTTTGGCGCCGTATTAATAATCGTCAAGCTCTTGAGTCCTGTGCCACCTTAGCCTATATTTTAGGGGTAAATAAGCCCCAATATTCTTTTGAGGATACTCGAGTTGAGTCTCCTTATAACACTTATATTAACCTTGGATTGCCGCCTGGGCCAATTGCTAGCCCCGGGATTTTAGCAATTGAGGCGGCTATTTATCCTACTAAAAATAATTATAATTATTTTTTAACTCCGACGGGTACCAAAGATATCGTTTATGCAGTTACTTATAATGAGCATTTGCAAAATAAAGCTAAATATTTAAAATAATTTTTAAATTTATGTTTGATAATTTTTTCAATAAAAATCAAACAGACAAGGCCACCGATGGTCAATTATCCGAAAAATCCTCAAGTCGTAATTATTTACCATTTATTATGATTGGAGTTACTGTTTTTATTTTGTTAATTATTGGGATATTAATTATCAGACCTAATTTATTTAAACAACCCCCCTCTGACCCCCTTATAATTGAGACTACTCAAGAAGAGGTGAATGAGGAGCCAGAAAAACCAGAATTTACCGGATTAGTCACAGCTGAGGACATTATTACTTATCGACCAGACTTGGCCACCGATGAAGAGGTTGAGTATTTAGTTTTTCAAGATTTTTATCATCCCTATGAGGAGGTTAATGATTTATTTATTGGTCAGTATTCTTTACCAACTAATATTAAAACCGATACAATTAATTATTATGATTTAGCGAGAAAAATTAATTTAGACCCAATTATTAATGATTTAGATAATCAAGGATTCGCTACCCTGGATAATCCTTGGGAGTCAGAGGTTAAAGATTTTTATAGCGCTCTTCAAAAATTAGAAAGTCGTGATATCCCTCTGTTTATTTCTAGTGACTTTATCATCTATTATTATAATTTAAATTTAAAGCAAGCTTATCAAGATATTGAAGCTAGTTTTTTTTATGATAGTTTATGGAGAATCAGCTTAACTTTATATAATTCTTTGCGACACCAATACGAAACTCATTTAGCTGAAATTGGCAATATTAATGACCCTATTTTAGAATCAGAGCGTTTAGCTTTAGCTTATTTTGCAGTTGCCTTAGAACTCTTAAAACCGCAAAGTAATCAAATTGAAAGTGTTAAAAATCCCGATGAAAATAAGTTTAATTTAAGTGATTTGCAGACTTTTCAATTTAATTTACCCAGCTATTTATTAGATGATGTTAGTCGTGAGGTAGAGTTAATTAGAGCAGCCTCTCGAGTAGATAAATCGCCAGTTTTGTTTTACGATCGTGATTATCGGGAATTTGCTGTTCCTTTGGATTATCGTCAAAATGTTCGACAAAATAATTTTTATTTAGCAGCTCGTTGGTTTAATTCTTTGTTCCCCTTAAATTATCGCCAGGAATCCTGTCCTGATTGTTTGCTTGATAAATATGATTGGCGAATCAATTTAACTGCTTCAATGATTATTACTCAAGAAATTTCTAATAATATTTGGTTGAAGGCAGAATGGGCAAGAATTTATAAATTAATTTATTTTTTTCAAGGACTGCGCGATAATTTAACTTATCTTCATTATCAACGAGATTTTTCTCAGTTATTTGAGGGAGCGACGATTGCGACCGCCCTAGGAGACGGCAATCCTCAGGCAGAAAATAATTTAGAAAAATTAAGGACCTCTTTACTGGGGCATCGTTTTGACCCCTTGCAAGGTGGACTTGATCCTGAAATAACTGATCAACAACCTAAAATTGGTTTTCGTTTACTAGCTGAATCTTTTGGCCCCTTAGATTATATTAATCAGCAATTAACTTATCCTAAGGTTAGTCTTTATTTAAATGATTTACCAAGCGATAATAACGTGACTGCCTGTCGTTTAGATAAATCCTTGCAGCGTTGTCTTAGTTTTTCTGGCGACCCATTTTCCTTTTTTGGCATAGGGTCGGCTAGTGATTACTGGCAAGAAAATACTGCTTATCAAAACTATTCAGATCAGATTAATTCTTTACGAGGCGAAGCTAATCGAGCCTTAGAGCAGAGACACAATGCTTACTGGGCTCTACTTGGTTCTTTAAATCGACACTTAATTAATTTTAATCCAGCGGTGACTAGTTTTGGACAAAAATCCGCTTGGCAGGCTCAGTCTTTAGATTCTGCTCGGGCGGCGTTGATTGATTCTCAATTACCAATGGATCAATTTTCTTACCGCGAATCTAATGTGATTAATGGCAGCCTATCTTTAAATACGGCTGATGTCCCGGAGCATATTTATATAGAGCCAGCGATTAATTTAATTAATGATTTGCTAGCCAATATTCGAATGTTGTCTAACATGTTAACTGCTTTGGGAGTAGAGAGTAAATCAGGTTTTATTAATTCCCGACTATATTCAGCCGCTAATAATTTAGCATTTTTATCTTCTTTGGCTACTAAAACTGCTAATCAAGAGGAACTAACCGAAGAAGACCGTTTAATTTTAAGTAACTTTGTTAAATTATATCGAATTGACAAACTAGAAAGTAAACGCTTAGTTAGTTCTGGTTATTATCGGGGTAGCTTAACTCAAGATCTAAGTGAATTAAAATTTTTAATCTTACTGTATCCTACTAAAAACAAACCAATTATTGTTTTGAGTCCCATATTTTATCTTAACGAAAAACAATAGACTGCTTACTACAATAATTTAAATATTTAAAAAAATTCGGAAAAAATTGTTTCCGAATTTTTGTTATTTATCGAGATGGTTGTTGCAGCAACAGTACTTATTAGAACATAGTCGCTTAGAGATAGTTATCTTAAATATTGAAATATTATAATATCTCCCTGATTAATACTCCACCAGCGGTGACTACTAATTTTCGCCTCATTAATTATTTTATCACTGGCCCACCAATATTTATTAATTACCAAGAAAGCTTCATCTACCCCTACTAAATCCATTGCTTGGAGCATGGTTTTGCGACTAGCTTCCTCATAAACCATTCGTAAATAATATTGATATAAAGGACCGCCAGTGGGAATAGAATAAAAATAGATTTCTCCCTGGGGGTTAGAAAAATAATTATTAAAACCAAATTTGCTTAAGGCGGCGACTGATACTTGTTGATTGGCGAGCACAATATAATCATTATTGGTTAAGTCAGCAATTGTTTGAACAGCTATTAAATCACTAGCGCTTAAGGAATAGCCACGAGAATTGTGATAATTATCCAGGCGAGGATAGGATAAATATAGACTAGTTGCCAGCAATAAACTAGTGGCTAGTAAAATTAATAGTTTAATAATCATTTCTTGTTGGCGAATTTTTTTGGCCACCTCTAAAAATAATAAACTAAGGGCTGGCCAAGTGAAAATTAGGGCAATGATTAGTAGGCGGCTAGTATAATCACCTTGTTCATAGAAAATTAAATCTTTAAAAACTAATAATTTACTAATTAACATTGTTCCTAGCATTGCTGCCGCCATTAATAGAGAATCCTTTACTTGGCGCCAAATTGTTTTTCGATAAATTAATCTAATAGCTAAAATAATCAGAATAATTAATAAATACCAATAATTTTTTTCCCAGAAATATAAAATATTTAATAACCAGTTTTCTTGATTTTGAAAATTTAAACCGACTATTTGCCAAGCATTAAAATTAAATTGCCAGCGGGCGCCGCTCCCCCAACTTAAAACCAAGGGAATTATTGGAATACTTAAAATAGCTACTAAATAGGGCCACCAAACACTCAACAACCTTTTAGTTTTTAGATATTTTTTGCCTAGTATTAAAATAATAAATAAAATAGCCGGAATACCAGCTAGGGGATGAATAAATAAAGTTGCTAGACCCGATAGTAAACTAAGTTTTAAAGTTCTCTCATTTAGACCAAAAATAATCGTTACCAATAAAAATAAATAGGCTAAATTTTGGGGAGTGGTGACAATAAAGGGGCTAAAACCAATGATTAAACTTAAAATTATAGTTAGGGGAATGGCCTTTGAAGATATTATGTCATTAGCATTACTTAACAACCATTTGCGAGTAATCCAAGGTAAAATAATAGCAGCTAGCCCCGGCACTAAAAATTTATTTAAGATAGCGATTGATCCGCCAAATAATTTATTTATTAATAAGATTAAGCTGTACTGACCAATATAGTAGGGATTTTTAGGAGTAATAAAACCCCAGTCAGCAATGTGTTGGCTGGCGGCTTGATGAATAAATGGGTCAAAGCCGTAGCCGATTTGATAAATAACTAGGGCAACTCCTAAGCATAAAAAATAAAAAAGACTAATCATAACCCTTGCCAGTTTAGTTGATGTCTCTTTTTGAGATAACCAAATTAGGAGCGACCAGGCGCTGATAATAAAATAATAAAAAAAGGTGTTGGGGATTACTTCCCAAGGAGAAATTAAGGCTTCTTGACTGGCTGCTTGATTTAAAATTATTATCGCGACGACTAAAGCACTAAGAGAAATTAATAAAAAAATATTCTTAATTATATGGGGATAGTTAGCGGACAAGACTTCTTGCTGGGGAAGTATTTCCTGTTCCTGAATGGTTGGTTTTTGTTGATAATGATTTAATAATTTTAAACCAGCCCCACTAATAATCAGAGCTAAAATTAAATTAATCGTATTTAGGCGATCAAAAAAATAAATTAAACTAGCGCTAATAATAAACCAGCATAAAAATAGCCACAGCTGGTCAGATTGAATTTTTTTTGTTAATCTAAGCATACTATTTTATTATATCTAATTCTTGCCGAAATGGGTAATTTTAGCTAAGATAAAGACAGGTATTTGTTGTTTTTTTATCTAAAATATGCAATTTTTTAAGAAAAATTGGCCAATTATTACGGTTATTCTAATTGCTTGTCTATTTTTTATTGTTACGGCTGGCTTTAATTATTTGGTCCATCAAGAAGATTATGTTAAGTGGTCGTCACCTGATGAGACGGCTAATTATTTTTTTATTAAAAATTATACTAGTAATCAAACGCTAGCAGTTTTTGAGCCGGCTAATTTGATTGCCGAAGAAGTAGTTCGTCCCCGGAGTATGCGCAGTGATCATGGTTGGCTGAAACCAGTTAGTTTTTTAGGAATTATTGTTTTTTATGGAGAGTTAGCTAGTTGGCTGGGAACAGCAGCCATTCCTTATTTTACCCCATTCTTAGCCGCTCTCGGTATTATCTTTTTTTATTTATTTGTAAGAAATTTATTTAATCAACGAATTGGTGTTATTAGTGCCGCCCTCTTAGCTTCTTTTCCGGTTTATATTTATTATAGTGTTCGCAGTTTATTTCATAATGTTTTATTCCTTGTTTTTTTAATTATCGTCGCTTATTTTTTGCAATTAAGTTTACAATCTAAATATTCCCTAAAAGAAAAATTCTTTAAACTTAGGTTGAGGGCGAATACTTGGTTGGGATTTTTATGGCCATTTTTAGCTGGTTTAGCTTTGGGTGGAGCGGTGGCTACGCGCACCTCAGAAATTATTTGGCTAGGACCAACTCTTTTTCTCGCTTGGTTATTTTATGCTCGTCGCCTGGGTTTAAGAATTTTTTTAATTTTAGCTGGTGCCGGGTTCGCTTTTTTACCAGTTGCTTATTTTAATCAATTACTTTATGATTTTCCTCTGTTTGGTGGTTACTCAGAAATGAACACTTCTTTACAGCAAATTTCTCAAGCAGGGAGCACTTTTGTCAGCTCCGCCTTATTTGGCAAATTTGAAAAATTAGATCAATTTTGGACAGTTTTACGGGATAATATTTTTTATTTTGGCTATCAACCAATCCAGTCGCTAAAAATGTTTTATTATTATTTTTTAGTAATGTTTCCTTATTTATCCTTAGCCACTGCTCTAGGCATAATTACCTTTTTAATTGGTTGGTGGCGCAAGGTAAGCCGTTGGCGCTTGGTTTATTTGCTCAGCTGGTTCACCTTGGCCTGTATTTTAGTTATTTATTATGGTAGTTGGCAATTTTTTGATAATCCTGACCCTAGTCGTTATACAATTGGCAATTCCTATACTCGTTATTGGTTGCCCATTTATTTATTAGCGATTCCGCTGGCTTCTTTAGCAATTTTCAGTTTATCTCGCTTGTTATCGGGTAGTTTCGGTCGCCCCAGTTTACTGGGTCGTTATGATCGAGCGAGAATTTTTTTAAGCAATGGCCTCCAATTATTAGTGGTCATGGCCTTAGTTTTTAATTCTTTATTGTTTGTCTTTTTTGGTTCAGAGGAAGGTTTAGCTCATCTTTATTATAATCATTTTCAGGACAAAGATAATATTCAGCGAGTTTTAGCAGCCACCGAAGACGGGTCAATTATTGTTACTCAATATCATGATAAACAATTATTTCCGGAAAGACGAGTAGTGGTGGCCCTTTTAAATCATGAAACGACCAATCAATCTCTAGGGAAGATTATGCATAATTATCCGGTTTATTATTATAATTTTGCTTTTCCTGAGACTGATCTTAATTATTTAAATGAACGACGTTTACCAACGGCCGGCTTTAATATTGAGTTAATATTACGTCAGGGACGCTTCGGTCTTTATCGCTTGATTCCTGTCACCGTTGAGCCAAACGAAGACCTTAATTAATATTTTATGACTTATCATATTATTACTATCGGTTGTCAAATGAATAAGGCTGATAGTGAGCGGGTAGCCGCTTTTTTAGAAGCTCGGGGATATACTGTTAGTCAGGAATATCAGCGAGCGGATTTGGTGATTTTAACCACTTGTGGTATTCGGCAGTCAGCTGAGGATCGGGTGTATGGTTTGGTTAATCAAATTAGAAAGAAAAATAAAAATGGTCGTTTAATTATTACTGGTTGCTTAGCTAATCGATTAGATGTACAGCGTCGCTTAGCTGGTCGTGTAACTTTATTTTTACCAATTAGCCAATTACCTAATCTGTTTAATTTATTAACTACTAAGCTAGCCGCTATTAATATTGACCAACAACTTAAGAGTCGTCTTAAGGGAGAAAAATATTTAAAAATTAAACCCAAGCATAATAATAGTTTTAGCGCTTTTGTGCCGATTGGCAATGGTTGTAATAATTTTTGCGCTTATTGTGTGGTGCCTTATGCTCGTGGTCCAGAAGTTTATCGTCCAGCTAAAGAGATTATTGAAGAGGTTAAAAAATTAATTAAACAGGGTTATCGGGAAATTAATTTAATTGCTCAAAATGTTAATAGCTATAAAAGTGATCAAGTAAATTTTCCTCAGTTATTACAAGATTTAATTGCGATTCCGGGAGATTTTTGGCTGCGTTTTAGCTCTAGTCATCCTAAAGACTTGAGCCCGGCTTTAATTAAAGTGATGGCCTATTCTGATAAGGTTTGTCATCATTTACACTTAGCGCTTCAGGCGGGAGATAATCAAGTTTTAGCGAATATGAATCGTCAGTATACAGCCCAGGATTTTATAACTTTAATTAAAAAAATTCGTCGCGCTAAACCAGGCATCGCTATCACCACTGATGTGATTGTTGGTTTTCCCGGAGAAACAAAGTCTCAATTTTTAAAAACAGTAAAAATTTTTCAGGAATTAGAGTTTGATATGGCTTATATTTCTCAATTCAGCCCTCGTCCGGGAACAGCCGCTTGGAAATTAAAGGATAATGTTAATCGTTTAGAAAAAAAACGACGCGAACAGGTTTTAGAGGCGATTTTGAGAAATAGTGCCCTTAAAAATAATCAGCGATATTTAGGGAAGACGATTAAGATTCTAGTTGAAGCTAAGAATAAACAGGGTCAATATTATGGAAAAAGTTCTAGTTTTAAAACAGTGATCATTAATTCGCTAGTAGTTAAAAAATCAGCCAACTTAATTGGCCAATTTGTAGAAGTAAAAATTACTCAGGTTAAAGAGTTCATTCTCAGCGGGGAGTTATTAGAAAAGAAAAAAACCTCATCATTATGATAAGGTTTGGGATATTTTTGGTGGACTTTTGTAGTCCATATAATTATTATAACATAGTCTATGAAAAAGTCAAGAGGAAAAATCAGTCGGTTAAATCAAGGGGAAAAAGTAGTTAAATCAGCTGGTTTTCGACCAAAATTAGTAGTGGTTATTTTAGGTTCAACCTCTAGTGGAAAAACCGCATTGGCCGTAAAACTAGCTCGGCAGTTTGCTGGTGAAATTATCTCGGCTGATAGTCGCCAGGTCTATCGCGGGATGGATATTGGCAGTGGTAAGGACTTAGCTGAATACGGACAAGGTAAAAATAAAGTGCCCTATCATTTGATTGATATTGTTTCGCCAAAAACAAAATTTAATTTAGCTCGTTATCAAAAATTAGCTTTTAAGTCCTTAGATAAGATTATCGAAAACGATAAATTGCCTCTACTGGTCGGAGGCACCGGTCTTTATTTGCAGGCCGTGGTTAATAATTATAAGTTAAGCTCGGCTAAACCCAATCTTCAGCGTCGTCGTGAGCTTGAAAGTTTAAGTAGTCAGGAGCTTTTAGAAAAACTGCTTGAACTTAAACCGAGTTTTGCTAAAAAATTAAATAATAGTGATCGCCACAATCATCGTCGTCTAGTTCGTTATTTAGAAATTATTGAATCTGGTGGTTTATTTAAAAAACAGTCAACAACTTTGCCGTATGATTTTTTAGTTTTAGGTCTAGAGGCGCCCGATGAAGTTTTAAGAAAAAGAATTAGCCAGCGCCTGGAAACACGTTTGTCTAAAGAAGGACTCATAGAGGAGGTAAAACGCCTTCAGCAGCAGGGAATTTCTTTTAAGCGGTTAATTTCTTTTGGCCTGGAATATCGATTTGTTAGTTATTATTTGCAAGGGTCAATGACTTATCCGGAAATGGTGGAAAAATTAACGACTGCTATTTATCGTTTTGCCAAACGTCAGAAAACTTGGTTTAAGCGTTGGCAAAAACAAGGTCAAAAAATTTATTGGGTAAATAATTATTCTGAGGCTCGTCAGCTGATTAAAGATTTTCAAAAAACCGATGTTTAGACATCGGTTTTTTTTAAATCAAAAAATATTTAAATTACTAGCGTTAATAATTTTTATTTCTGTAAGCGCTCTTCTAATAATTTTTTAACAATTGTTGGGTTAGCTTTTCCTCGAGTAGCGGCCATTGCTTTGCCGATTAAAAATTGAATAATCGGTGTCTTGCCTTGTTTATAGGCGGTTACTTGTTTGTTGTTTTCACGAATAACTTGTTCAATTATTTTATTTAATTCCTCATTATTATCAATTTGTTCTAAGCCTAACTGCTCCATGATATCAGTTGGGTCCCCACCTTCCTTATACATAATTTCTAAAATTCTTTGTCCAGTATTAGAATTAATTTTTCCCTGCCAAACGAGACATACTAGTTCGGCAAAATTTTCCGGAGTAATAATAATGTCCTTCGCTTTTTTACCCTCATTATTTAAATGTTTGAGTAGTTCGCCACTCAGCCAGTTAGCGGTTACTTGGGCTAATTTTTGATCTTGACGTTCAAAATTATCGCCTTCAGCCGTCACCCAAGCTCCTAATTCTGATATGGTTTTTTCTGTAAAGTCAGCTAAATATTTATCGCTAACTAAAATCTCAGCGCTGTCTTCTCGCAGGCCATATTGGCGCATAAAACGCTTTTTTTTAGTGTCTGGTAATTCAACTAGCATATTTTTTATTTGTTCAATTTGTTCCTGGCTAATTTTTAAAGGAGGAATATCTGGTTCAGGGAAATAGCGATAGTCAGCCGCGCTTTCTTTGCGACGTTGAGCTACTGTTTCTCCAAGTTGTTCATTCCAACCCCTAGTTTCCGCAATTATTTCTTCTTGCTTATCTAATTTTTGGGTCTGCCGTTTAATTTCATAATTTATCGCTTTTTCTAGGGCTCGAAAAGAATTAATATTTTTAACTTCAACCTTAGGATTGAGCTCAGATTTTCCTAAAGGCTCAATAATGCCATTTTCTAATTGCCATTTTCCTGGAAATTGTAAACTAATATTAGCTTCACAGCGCATTTCTCCTTTTTCCATATCAGCTTGACTTACTTCTAAATAACGTAAGATTTTTTGAAAACTTTGACAGAATTTTTTAGCTTGCTTTGCATCTTTAATTACTGGTTGGCTAACCATTTCTAAAAGAGGGGTGCCGGCTCGATTAAAATCAATTAATGTTTGCCCACCATCTTTAGCGTGAAAAGATTTACCAGTATCTTCCTCTAAATGAATGCGCGTAATCGGAATTTTTTCTTCATCAATTTCTAAATAACCATTATAGGCTAAAGGTTCATCATATTGAGATATTTGATAACCTTTGGGGAGATCGGGGTAAAAATAATTTTTGCGATCAAATTTTGAATCACGATTAACCGTGCAGTTTAAAGCAATGCCTACTAAAATAGTCCAGTCGATGGCTTGTTTATTGGGCACTGGCAAAGTTCCCGGGTGACCTAAGCAAATTGGACAAACATTAGAATTGGGAATTGTTTGTTCACTGTCATTTAAGCAGGCACAAAACATTTTGCTTTTAGTATTGAGTTCGGCGTGAATTTCTAGGCCGATAATAATATCATACTTCATATCTTCTATTTTAACGGAAAAACCTCTTTCTTGGAAGGCCGGTTCTTAATTATTAAAAAAGAGCTAGCTCAGAGCTCTTTTAAAATTGGCCACTGCTGCCGAATCCTTGATCCCCTCGTGGGCTATTAATTTCGACTTTTTCTTCAATAATATCAGGGATTTCAACTTTTTGAATGAGGAGTTGCGCAATTTTTTGGCCAGCTTGAATATTAACAATATCTTCACTTAAATTTTTAAAGATTACTTTAATTTCTCCTCGATAATTTTCATCAATTACACCGCCCATTGTAGTATAACCTTGGCTAGCGAGTCCGCTTTTATCCCAAATTAGACCAACGTAGCCCGAAGGAATTGCTAATTTAAGGCCAGTTTGAATTAAGGCCTGTCCATAAGGAGGGATGGAATAATTATCACTTGCAAATAAATCCAGACCGGCATCACCAGGATGAGCCCGCTCAGGCGTTTTAGCTTGGGGGACTATTTTTTCAAATTTTAAAGATAAAGAATTATTTTCTGACGAGGGGTTAATAGTTTGGTCGGTCGGTTTTTCAATAATTTGTTCCTCATTTGATTGTTTGATCACTTCTTCCAAGTCAAGGGTTGAATTAATTGTGGGAGCATTAATATTTTCAATGTTTTTTTTAACAGCAATTATTTTACTGTCGTAATTTACCATGCCATTGTTATTGATTAAGATATTACCGACTGCTTGCCAATTATTTTTAGCTACTGTTTTTTGACCATTTAAAATTTTGGCTACTTGTAAGCCAACTAAATAGTGGATATCACTGCGACTTAAAATTTGTCCGTGGTGACTACAACGAATTAGGCGAAAGTCGGGAAAAGTGTCGGCTACTTCTAAGAAAATTTGAGCGGCCTTTTTCAAATGATTGAGATCGTCTTCGTGAATATCTTTAGTTTTTCCTTTCCAGTCTTCTCGCTGTCTTTCTTTGGCTAATTGTTGAGCAATTTCTGGCTCTAAATAAAGAATTAAAGATAAATCGGGTCGCGGGAGATTAAAAATTTTGTATTCTAAATCATATAGCCAATTAAAAAATAAACGACGCTCTAGGGGATTATCAATTTTTCCTCCTTGATGGCCTAGACTCGAAGAAACATAACGATTAGATAAAACAATTTTACCTTCCTTTAGCCATTGTCTAATTTGAAAGCTAGCGTCATAGCGATCAGCTGCATAAAAAATCGCAGCCTGATAGGCGGTTACACTTTTTGAGTCGCCATATTTACCAGACAAATATTCTTCAACCAAGCCAGCTGATTTGGTATTATATTGGGGAAAATCAGCCTCCTCTATTTGGTAGCCTTGGTACTCTAAAGTTTCTCGCAATAATTTTAGCTGGGTAGTTTTACCAGCGCCATCAGTGCCGTCAATCACAATTAATTTCCCCAAATTATTAGTCATAAGCCTAGATATTAAAAGGAGCCAGTGATTTAGATCACTGTGCTCCTCCTGATTTAACTTTCTTGTTAATTATTTTGCACTTCTTTTATCAGTTTGTCAATTTGTAAATACAGAGCGGCTAAATTACCATTATTATCCAAAAAGTAATTTGCCTTAGTCATTAGGCTAGCAATTTCTTTATCAGCCTCAGTTTTGTGGTCAGCTAAGAATCCTTCCCAAGTTTTATCAGCGTCACCAGGATTTTCTGCTCGCTTAACGAGTCTTTGGTATCTTAATTCGGGGCTGGTTTTAATTGCTACTAAATAAAAATTATTTAACTCACTTAAGTATTTAATGTCGGCTGGTCGTCTAACGCCATCAACCACCACCAAATTTGCTCGCAAGTTATTGACCTCAGACGCAATGGTTCTAGCTAAAATATCTTCACCATAAGTTTGACGCAAACTAGTTGATAAACGTTGGATATTAACACGACTTTGTTCTAAGTAAAGACGATCCAAAATATCTCGCATAATTGAGGAAAAGCGACAACTCTCAGCTTGGTAATTTTTTTCCAAATATTTTTTAGCAGTATCTTTACCGCCGGCCATTTCACTAATTAAGCCAAAGATTATTTTTTTCATAGACATTAGTAAATTATTTGATAGTGCATCATAAAAGCATCATCATTAATTTTTTTGAGGTTAATTAGTTTTAAATTAAAATCTGTATCAGCTGCAAATAATGATAAGCCCTGACCAAATAATTTAGGTTCAACGGTAATGATCATTTCTTTAATTAATTTTTTTTCTAAAAACAGGGAATTAAGTTGAGCACCGCCCCCTAAAAGAGCTGACTGATAGCCCATCTTCTCTAACTCATTTAATACTTTTTCTGGGTCGCCCTGGACCCACTTAACATTTTCAATCACTGGCGGATTGGCTTGGCGGCTAAAAACCACATTTAATCTATCCGGAAGCGGCCGTTTAAAAGTGTTAAAAGTATTTTCTCCCATTAGAATTACGCCGTGTTGTTTGGATATTTCGACAAATAATTGTTTGTCTTCCTTGCTGGTCCAATTGGCTAAATGAGCTTGGTGTTTGGCAATAAAACCATCACTGGTTATCGCCATCATTAAAGTAACCGGAATCATATTATTAAATAGCGATCGGCGCCTTAATCGCCGGCTCGGGATTATAGTTTTCTAAAGTGAAATCTTCGTACTGAAAAGCAAAAATATCTTTCACTGCTGGATTAATTTTCATTTGGGGCAAATCTTTTGGTTGTCGACTCAATTGTTCTTTAACTTGCTCCAGGTGATTGTTATAAATATGTAAATCACCAAAAGTGTGAACAAATTCCCCTAATTTTTTGCCAGTTACTTGGGCAATCATCATCGTGAGGAGGGCGTAAGAGGCAATATTAAAAGGGACTCCCAAGAAAATATCAGCACTCCGTTGATATAATTGGCAAGATAAGCGATCGTTAGTATCAACATAAAATTGAAAAATTGTATGACAAGGTGGGGGAGCGGTTTTTTGACCAGCAATTAATTGTTTTAAATCAGCCACATTCCAGCCACTAACAATAATTCGACGGGAGCTAGGATTGGTTTTTAGGGTATTAACTGCGTCGGCAATTTGGTTGATTTTTAGACCGTTTGGACCTTCCCAGGCAGTCCATTGTTTCCCGTAAATTGGTCCCAGATCACCATTTTCATCGGCCCATTCATTCCAAATATTAACGCCATGGTCATTTAGGTATTTAATGTTGGTATCACCTTTTAAAAACCATAATAATTCGTAAATAATTGATTTAAGGTGAACCTTTTTAGTGGTCAAAAGCGGAAAGCCAGCTTGTAAATCACAGCGAATTTGGCGGCCAAAAACACTAATTGTGCCTGTACCAGTTCGATCATCTTTGCCTTGCCCATTATGTAAAACATCGGCTAATAAATCTAAATATTGTTTCATAAATTTAAAAAATAAAATTAAGAAATTTTTTTTATTTCATATCTTGATAAGTAGTCATCTCGGCTGACAGTTGAGTAAATTCTACACCGGCTTCTTTAAATATTTCTTTACTGCGACTACCACCGTGATAGTCTTGGGCGCAGACTACTCGTTTAATGCCAGCGTTAATAATCATTTTAGCACAGACATAACAGGGAGTCATTTTACAATAAAGAGTCCCGCCCTCAAGAGACATCCCAAAGCGAGCTGCTTGGCAAATAGCATTTTGCTCGGCATGAGTAGTCCGAATACAATGACGAGATTGCTCACCATTTTCTTGTAAAACAGTATGCATTTCATGACCGACTTGATCACAATGAGGGAGGCCAACTGGCGAACCAACATAGCCGGTAGAGATAATTCTTTTGTGTTTAGTAATTACACAGCCAGCTCGTCCACGATCGCAAGTTCCCCTGGAGCCAACCATGTCAGCAATTTTAATAAAATATTCATCCCAGCTGGGGCGTTGGTAATTTTTATCCTTAATCGTTTTGTCCTCAGTCATAAATTTGCTTATTTAAAAAATTATTAATTTATTTTTATTTTTTAAACCATCTATTCTATTTTAGTATATACTGACTGTTTAGCAAATATTGACAATGATCAATAAATATTTTTTTTGATTTTTTTAGCTAAAGAGGTTAAAATAGAGATAATTACTAAGATCGGTTGATTAGTCAAATTAGCCCATTTTTTATGAAAAAACCTTATTATTTATTATTTTTTTTCTTTATAGTTAGTTTATTTTTGGTTTATCCCCAGGATGCGCAGGCACTAGCCAAGTCATTGTCGGGGCGAATTTTGTTGAGCGTTGAGGAGAGCGGTGAGGCCTGGTATGTTAATCCCGTTGATTTACGCCGTTATTATTTGGGTCGTCCAACCGATGCCTTTAATATTATGCGCCAACTTGGCTTAGGGATTACGGAAAGTGATTTTCAGCAAATCGCTCAAGCCGAAATGCCAGTTAGTGGTAATTTAGATTTAGCTAGGAGATTGTCTGGTCGAATTATTTTACAAGTTGAAAAAAATGGTGAGGCTTGGTATATTAATCCGCTTAACCTTAAAAAATATTATTTGGGTCGTCCAACCGATGCCTTTAATATTATGCGCCAACTTGGCTTGGGAATTAGTCGTCATAATTTAGCGCAAATTCATAAACCAGGGGGAAGTGAATCAATCAACCAGTATAGTTCTTATCAGCATCAAAAATTAACCCTCGAGGGAAGCACTTTTTCTTTAGATATTATTGAGATTGATTTAAGTAATCCTAATTTAAAAATTAAAACTTTAGCCGCCGGAGATATTCCTTGTTTGGGAACTTGCCCGGCCAAATCTTTAGCTGATTATGTTTTTTCCCATAATGCCTTCACCGGTTTTACTGGTAGTTATTTTTGTACCGGCAGTTCTTGCGGCGGTAATAACTATTATTTTTTCCCCGTTTATGATAGTCAGCGGCAGTTAATGATTAATGATGATCAGTTAAAATATTGGACAACTGGCCCGTTGATTGCCTTTGATGAAAATAATCGCTTTTATTATTTTAAAGACTCCCGTGACTTTAAAAGTCAGGCCAACTTTGAAACTCAGTATGGGGTAAAACTGCAAGCGGCTATAGGAAATAAGCCGCGCTTACTGGAAAATTCCTTTAATACTTTAATTGATTGGGAGGTTGATGTTAGTCAACGTAATAGTCGGTTGCGACGTAATGCAATTGCCTATCGAGATGATCCTCAGAATCCTGGTCAGGGTAAATTATCTTTAATTTCGGTAAATACTGCTAGCTTAGATGATTTAGTACGAATTCTTCAACATTTAGGTTTCGAATATGCTTTAAATATTGATGGTGGCTATTCATCGGCGATGATTTATAATGGTGAATATATGCTTGGCCCAGGGCGTAATTTGCCCAACGCTATTATTTTTACTGAATAACTATGGAGCTTGATTTTATTAAAGAAATTTTAAACCAACAGTCGAGCTATAGTTTACTGGTAAAAGTGACCCCCCAGTCTCCTAAAAATTTATTGTCACCGGGACAAGGGAATTATTTATTACAAATTTATTTAACCGCTAAGCCAACTGATGGTCAGGCTAACCAAGCCTTAATCAAATTTTTGCAAAAAAAGCTTAAGCCCTTGTTGGTAGACATTAAAATTATTAAGGGTCGACGTTCAGCCGTTAAATTACTAAAGATTTATTTAAAAAAATAAAATGGATTTATCGATTGTCATTGTTTCTTGGCAGGTGAGAGAAAAATTAGCCAATAACTTACGTTCAATTATTAATTCCCAGGGAGATTTTTCCTGGGAGATTTTGGTAGTTGATAATAATTCCCAAGATGGTAGCCAAGAAATGATTAAACAGCAATTTCCTCAGGTAAAGTTAATTAGCAATCAAACTAATCTGGGCTTTGCTCGTGCCTGCAATCAAGCGACCAGTCGGGCTAGCGGTGATTTTATTTTATTATTAAACCCCGACATGGAACTGTTACCTGATACTTTAAATAAATCTCTTAAGTGGGCGAAAAATAATCCTCAAGCCGTTGTTACCGGTATTCAATTAATTGATGAGCAGGGAAAAAATATTCCTCAGGTTAGACAGTTTCCTCGCTTAGGTGATCAATTGGCGACCATTTTTAAACTGCCTCATTTTTTACCTCGAATTTTACATCAATATTTGCTTTTGGATTTTGATTATACTCAAGCGGCTCAGGTTGATTCGGTCCGAGGCTCTTATTTTTTAATTAATTGTCAAGCTTGGGAAAAAATTAGTGGTCATTCCCGTCCCCTGCTAGATGAAAATTATTTTATTTGGTTTGAGGAAGTTGACTTCTGTCGTCAAGTATACGAAAATAAGGGGGAAGTTTGGTATACACCGAGTGCGCAAGTAAAAGACTTGGTGGGGCAAAGCTTTAAACAAGTAAAAATTAGCCAAAAACAAAAATATTTTCGTGATTCCATGCTCACTTATTTTAAAAAGTGGCAGCCTTCTTATCAGTTTTTAATTTTAAAAATTAGTTGGCAAATTGTTTTGGCTCTTATTTTAGTGATTAATAAATTTAAGCGTTTATGAAATCAGTAGGGATTATTTTAGTCAATTATCAAGATTACGCCGAAAAATATTTGGTGGCTTGCCTAAGCTCAATTTTTGCTCAGGATTATTCTGGTCACTTTGAGTTAGTAATTGTTGACAATCAAAGCTCTGATAAGACTTATCAATATTTAAAAAAAGCAGCTCCAACCGCCCACCTTATTCGTAATCAAAATAATGACGGCTTTGCTAAAGGAAATAATGATGCCATTCATTATTTTTTGAATAAACAGTTTGACTATGTTTTTCTTTTAAATTTAGATGCCACTTTAGCGCCCAATGCTTTAACTGAATTGGTTAATTTAGCCAGCAGTCAGCCTCAAGCGGCGGCTATTCAAGCTAGGTTGATGTTAGGACAATCACCAGAAAAAATTAATAGCTTAGGTAATGTTACTCATTTTCTTGGCTTTGGTTACTGCTCTGCTTATCAAGAAAAATATAAGTTTTATAATAAATTATCAGACCTCATTGCTTATCCTTCAGGGGCGGCGGTTTTATTGAGGGTAGAGGCCTTGCGACAAGTAGGTTTATTTGATGAAGAGTTTTGGATGTATAATGAAGATCAGGACTTAGGTTGGCGTTTTTGGTTGGCTGGTCTAGAATGTCAAGTAGCTTATCAAGCGGTCGCTTTTCATTATTATGAATTTAGTCGTTCGATTAAAAAAAATTATTATTTAGACCGTAATCGGATATTGGCCGCTTTTAAAAATTATTCAATAGCTTCTCTGATTATTTTTGCTCCCACCTTTTTCTTAATGGAACTTGGCTTACTATTTTTTGCTTGGCGCTCAGGTTGGTTAACCGAAAAACTTAGGGTTTATGGTTATTTTCTTAGACCAAGTACTTGGCGTTATTTAATCCAAGCTAGGCGAACTAGTCAAAAATTACGTCAGCGACCCGATAGCCAAATTATCCGTTATTTTTCTGGCAAAATTAGTCATCAAGAAATTGATAATCCGCTTTTAAAAAGAGTGGTTAATCCAATATTTAATATTTATTTTTTAATTAGTCGGTTTATTTTAAGAATTTTAGGCTTTTAATATGGATTTATCAATTATTATTGTCAACTATAATAGTAAAGACAAACTAAGTAATTGTTTACATTCAATTGCTAACTCTGATTTAGCGGGTATTAATTGGGAAACAGTAGTAGTTGATAATCACTCGGGCGATCAATTGAGTGACTTAGTCAGGGTTTTTCCCAACACTAAATTAGTGTCTAGTGAAACTAATTTAGGAATGGGGGGCGGTAATAATTTAGGGATTAAAAATTCTGTTGGTCGCTTCATCTTGATCAGTAATCCTGATATTATTTTTCAATCAGCGGCCATTAAACTTCTGCTTCGTTATTTAAAAGAGCACCCGGAAATTGGTTTATTAGGGCCTAAATTATTAAACCCTGATTCTAGTTTACAATATTCTTGTGCTCGTTTTCCTAAGATTTATTTACCATTTCTAAGGCGGACCGCCTTAGGTAATTTATTTCCAGAATTTTTAAATAAATATTTAATGAAATCAGATGGGCACCAGGCAATTAAAGCCGTTGATTGGTTGCTGGGTGCTTGTTTTTTAGTGAGGCGTGATGAGTTTTTTATTGGCCCTGATAAATTATTTGATGAACGATTTTTTATGTATTTTGAAGATGTTGATTTATGTCGCCGGATTAAATTTGTTGGCAAACAAGTAGTTTATTATCCCCCAGCCATTGCTATTCATGATCATGTGCGAGCCAGCGCTCGCCAGCCCTGGTATCTTGCTTTACTAACTAGCCGACTAGCTAGAATTCATCTTCAATCTTGGTGGCGTTATTTTCGTAAATGGAAATTTAATTAAATAAAAAATATGCAAAAAATTAAAAAAGCAATTTTCCCAGTAGCTGGTTTTGGGACTCGATTTTTGCCCGCTACTAAAGCTCAGCCCAAGGAAATGTTAACAGTGGTTGATAAGCCGGTTATTCAGTATTTAGTTGAAGAAGCAGTCTCTGCTGGTATTGAAGAAATTATTTTTGTTACTGGTCGTGGCAAGCGTGCGATTGAAGATCACTTTGATTATTCTTTTGAGCTCGCCAAAACTTTAGTGGAAAAAAATAAACTAGAGTTAGTAAAAAAAGTGCAAGCGATTGAAAATTTAGCTAAGTTTTCCTATGTTCGCCAGCCGATTCCTTTGGGCGATGGTCATGCTGTGAAATGTGCCTCCCATTTAGTGGATGACGATGAGGCTGTTTTAATTATGTTTGGCGATACTTTGTATGATTCGCCTGTTTCTCCCGTATCACAGGTAATGGAAACTTATGCTAAATATCAAAAAACAGTTATTGGTTTATCAGAGGTTAAACCTAATGAAGTTAGCCAGTTCGGCGTAATTGATGGCGATAATTTAGGTAACGATGAATATAAAATTAATAAATTTATTGAGAAACCTAAACAAGAAGACGCCCCTTCTAACTTAGTGCAGGTGGGGATTAATATTATCACCCCAGATGTTTTTCAGGTATTATCTACTATGGAAAATGGCCAATCCGGTGAAATTCGCTTAGCCGATGCTTACGCGATTATGCTGGAAAAGAAACAAGATCTTTACGGTCGTAAATTACAAGGAGAATGGTTGGATACTGGTAATAAATTAAACTTTATTAAAGCGACGATTAAGTTGGGCTTAAAAGATCAGGAAATTGGCGCTGATTTGAAAAAATTTATTCAGGAGATTAAACTTTAATAATTAATTATTATTAATTATAGCAGAAGACTTCAGTAAAATTATTAGTTGGAAAATATCATAAAATAAAATCACCCCCTAAATTAATTAGGTGGTGATTTTTTAATTCGGTATAATTATTTTTATTGAATAATTAATTTAAAGATACCGCCCTGTTGTCCAATAGTAGCCGCAAAATATAGTAGATTATTTTTTTCATCAAGAATTAAGGAGCTAATATTTTCGGCCCGCAAAAGATCAATGTTTTCTAGCTGATTATCTTGAAAATAAACAATCCGTAGATAATTATTGGTGGAATAAATTAAATAATTTTTGGCTGGATGCCAGGCCAGACCAGTAATTTCTTCACTAATTCTGATTAATAATTTTTCAGGTTGGCCAGGACTCCAAGAATAAATTTCGCGACCATTATGCCAAAGTAAAAAGTTATTATTTGGCCAAATCCAATCAGTTACTTGATTAATGATTTTTTGTTCAGTCATTAACAGGCCAGGCTCTACCAGGATTAATCTTTTATTTTGATTGTCATATAAATTAAGCCAAGTATTGTCGCGATAATAAAAAGAATACTGTCCAGTTGGTAAACTAATTGATCGTTGCCTTAAAGCTGCCCCCAAAGAATAGGTGTTTAAATAAAGAGTGTTATCAGTTTTTTCTAAAACATGTAAATAATTACTCTTTACTAAAAAATCTAAGTAATTACCGCCAGTTAGTAAATTAACACTACTTTGTTGGTTGATAGTTAAATAGGCTAAGCCATTATCATATTGATAAAATACTTTATTAGTATTTTCATCCCAGTATAAATTATTAGCTTGAGTTCCTAAATTAGTCATTAAATCAGTAATTAGCTGACCAGTTTCTAGATTATAAACTTTTCCTTGGGTCATAATTTTTTTACCATCCTTGGACCACTGAATAGTTTCTAAATTATTAGTTATTGGTAAAGAAATTAAATCATTATTACGTAAAGAAATGGCCGTAGCTGAATTTGGCAATAAAATAATTCTTCGATTAGGACTAAGGTTTAATGATTGCGGATCACCAGAAAAAATATTTAAAGGCAGGGAACGACGAAACATGAAAATATTTGTTAAATAAGTAGTTTGTCCAGGATAAATTTTAATCGTTCTCTCTAGTGGCCAATATTCCTCTTTTTCTAAGCGTATTTTATATTCGCCTGGTAAGAGATTTTTAATTTTAGCTGGACTCGTTAAGGGGGCTGATTTTAACTCTCGCCAAAAAAAGGTATTTTTTTCTTGATCATCTAAAAAAATTATTGCTTCGCTGGGAGTAGTTTCAATAATTAACATTCCAGTTTTTTGAAGAATTTGGTCAAAGCGTGGTGGCCAACGCCAAGCAAAGCGATGTCCAGTCGCGTAAAGAAAAGTAAAAGTCGTTAAAACAATAAATAAGATAATAAAAATTATCGATAGCCAGTCACGCAGTTTTTTAGACATAATTTTATTTAAACCTCACTTCTTTCAATCTTGGCACCAATCGCTTGCAAGCGTTTTTCTAAAGATTCATAGCCACGATCAATTTGATAAATATTATCAATTTCAGTCTGCCCTTGAGCGATTAAGGCGGCAATTACTAGGGCGATTCCGGCTCTAATGTCGGGACTAATTAATCTTTTTCCATAGAGTTGTCTGGGACCATAAACCACAATTCGATGAGGATCACACATTGTGATATCAGCTCCCATTTGAGACAGCATGTCAGTCCAAATTAGACGACGATCATAAATTGCTTCTTGAATTAAACACTTACCTTCAGCTTGAGTCATTAAAACAACATAGGGAGATTGTAGATCTGTGGAAAATCCCGGATATTCATGAGTTTTTAAATTATAGGCTTTAATTTTTGTCGCCGGTTTAATTAAGAGCCAGTCTGGTCCCTTAACGAAGGGAACACCGATTTTTTCAAAAATTGTTAAGAGACTTAAAATATGTTCAGGATTACAATCAGTAATTTTTAATTCAGCCTTAGCCGCCGCTGCCATTAAAGCAAAAGAACCGGTTTCAATTCGATCAGGGATAATTTTAAATTGACCACCATGCAAGCGATCAACTCCTTGAATAGTAATTGTTGGGGTGCCCGCTCCACTAATTTTAGCTCCTTGTTGATTTAAATAATCAGCTAAAGCAGTTACTTCTGGTTCCATGGCGCAATTTCGTAAAATACTAGTGCCCTGGGCTAAACAAGCGGTCATTAATAAACTTTGGGTGCCGGTTACACTAACGGTAGAAAAAAAATAATCACAAGCTTGGAGTTTTTTAGCAGTAATGTGGTAACTTTTTTCTTC
Source organism: uncultured Gammaproteobacteria bacterium (assembly GCA_964406935.1). Taxonomy (GTDB): domain Bacteria; phylum Patescibacteriota; class Patescibacteriia; order Patescibacteriales; family UBA12465; genus PWHG01. The sequence continues at coordinate 34,322 of CAYOTM010000001.1, read as the reverse complement.
TTCTTTAATATTGGCTCCCATTTTTTTAAAACCTTCTAAAAACAAATCAATCGGTCGACCAGCGGCACCAATAACACAGCCTCCAGGGTGAGGAAATTTGACCTCACCAAAACGAGCGAGCATCGGGCCAACAAACATTACCGAAGTTCGAAATTTATCAGCAATTTTTGCCTCCAGTTCAGTTTTTTTAATTTCTGCTGGGTCAATTTCTAGTTGATGATTTTGGTAGCTTATTTTTGCCCCCAAGTCCTCCATTAATTCAATTGACTTTTCAATACCATCAATTTTAGGAACATTTTCAAGTAACATTTTTTCAGCTGATAAAAGAGCGGCCGCAACGATAATTTGGGCGTTATTTTTTGCCCCCCCAACGGAAATCTCTCCTCCTAAAGATTGCCCCCCAGTAATGATAAATTTAGCCATATGATTTAAATTAGTTATTAGTTCTTCCTCCATCTTAACCTATTTATTGACATTTTTCAAATATTTGATATGATATAAAAACAATCAGCTTTAGCCTGATTTTTTATATAAAATTTAAATAAAACTGAACAATATGGCGAAAATCGCAGTGATTGCCACTGGTGGCAAACAATACAAAGTAAAAGCTGGTGATTTAGTTAAAGTAGAGAAATTAGCCGCTGAACCAGGGGCGAAGGTTAAATTTGACACTCTATTAATCGCTGATACCGATGGTTCTTCCTTGGAATTAGGGAAACCTAGCTTAGGTAATAAAATAAGCGGTGAAGTAATTTCCACTAGTCAAGATAAAAAGGTGACGGTTGTTAAATATAAAAATAAAACTCGTTATAAAAGAACCCTGGGTCACCGTCAACTAAAAACCGCAGTCAAGATCGCTCAATTTGCTTAATCATTTTTTACCCTTAGCAATCTATTAAAAAAACACCTCATTGGGTGTTTTTTTGTATAGCTGAGCAGTTTATTTAATATTTTGGCGAAATTTTAAAGCATTGCTTAGAGTTAACTCATCAGCATATTCCAGGTCTGATCCTGAGGGTAGGCCGCGAGCTAATCGACTGATCTTCAGGCCACTAAGGGCCTTTTTTAGGTATAAAACTGTACTTTCGCCTTCCATTGTAAAGTTTAAAGCAACAATCAACTCTTCGGCCTGGTTCTTTTTGAGTAGATTAGCTAATTCTTGAATTGGTAATTTATCTGGTCCTTGATCTTCAATTGCGTTAATTAAACCCCCTAAAACAAAATAATTACCATTAAAATTTCCAGTGTTTTCTAGGGCCCACAGATCTTGAGTATTTTCTACTAAACAAATTAATTTTTTATTTCTTTTATCATCTTGACAGATCGAGCAAGGGTTGCTGTCAGTTAACACGCGACAATCTTGGCAGTGAGTAATTTTTTCTGATAACTGACTTATATTGCTAGCTAAATTAGTTAGTTCTTCTGGTGACTGTTTAAGTAAATGAAAAACATAGCGCTCGGCTGTTTTTGGCCCAACGCTGGGAAATTTGGAAAGGGCATCAATTAATTCTTGAATAGCTAGTGGATATTTCATTAAATTATGATATTAACTTAAGCCCGTTAGGCCACCCATTTCTTGCATTTTTTTAGCCATAATTCTCTGAGTTTTTTTAATGGCCTCATTTAAGCATGACTTTAGGGTTCTTTCTTGGTCTTCTTTATTAAGCTCCGGGTTAAGATTTACTTCTAATATTTCTAAATTACCGTTTAAAACGATTTTAACGCCGTTTTTTTCCTCATTAATAGTTTCTTGAGCAAGAGCATTTTGCATGGTTTTTGCTTGACTACGCAAATCTCTAAATTGTTTCAACTTGTTAAACATAAGATTAATTTAAGTTATTAATTTTTTACTAAGGTATTTACTTAGAATTCTGGTAATTTTTCCTCAACGTTTTGTTTGCTTAAACTACGAAAGCTAACGGTTGATTCATCAAAGAATAAATTAACATGACCAGTGGGGCCATTGCGATGTTTAGCAATATAGACCTCGGCTTTATGGCGTTCATCAAGCGGCAATTCTTCAGGTTTATAGTTACGATCAGCCGCCTTACGATAAATAAACATGACGACATCGGCGTCTTGTTCAATTGAGCCTGAGTCACGTAAGTGAGATAGCTTAGGAATAGAGGGGCTAGTTTGTTCAACTGCCCGTGAGAGCTGAGCTAAGGCGAGTACTGGAATATTTAATTCTCGGGCAATTGATTTTAGGCCCCGACTAATTTCGCCAATTTCTTGAACGCGATTTTCACCATATCTACCGCGGCCCTCCATTAATTGTAAATAATCAATAACTACTAGTCCCAATCCTTTTTCAACCTGTAGGCGTCTAGTTTTAGCTCGAATTTCCATGATTGATAAGGTGCCAGAATCATCAATAAAAATTGGGGCTTCCGCTAATTCACCCATTGCTCGACCAATTCGAGAAAAATCGTCATCATCCTTTTTGTCTGATAAATTACCAGTACGCATTTTCCATAAACTAACTCCGGCTTGGGCACATAACATCCGATCAACTAATTGTTCCTTACTCATTTCTAAAGAAAAAATGGCCACCCCTTGTTTACTTTTAATGGCTGCCTGCCTGGCAATATCCATGGCCAGAGAAGTTTTTCCAACACTCGGACGGGCAGCTAAAATAACTAAATCAGATTTTTGGAGACCAGCTAGTAAATTATCTAAGTCAGTAAAGCCAGTGGGTAGTCCTCGTAGTTTTCCCCCAGCGCGATGAAGGTCTTCAATTCGATCAAAGGCTTGAGTTAATAAGTTATCAATTGGTAAGAAGGCATTTTTTAAATATTTACGGGAAACACTAAAAATCTTTTTTTCGGTTTCATCTAAAATCTCATCAATTTCTCGTTCTTCAGCAAAACTAATATCCATGATTTCGGCAGCTGCTTGCTGGAGTCGGCGCAGAGTAGCTTTTCGCTGAACAATGCCGGCATAGTGAGCGACGTTAGCCGCAGTAGCTACTGAATTAGACAGTTTGGCTAAATAACTTCGGCCACCAATTTCTGTCAGAATTTTCTTTTCTTCTAAACGATTAGCTAAAGTGATAATATCAATTGGCTCATGGCTATTGTATAAATCAACAATTGCTTCAAAAGTGATTTGATGGGCGTGTTTATAAAAATCAGCTGGCAGTAGGGAGTCAATAATTTTAATAACGGCATCCTTATCTAATAATAAGCAGCCCAGTAAAGACTCTTCCGCTTCAAGACTATTAGGGGGGACTCTTTCTAGTTGTTGTTTCTCAGTTTTTGGGTTCATATTTTATTCCATCTTAACTTATTTAGGGGATAAGTTCAAGCTAACTTTATTAACTAATTATTAAGAGGTTACCCACAAAAAAATTAACTATAAAAAATGACTAAAATAATTTTAGTCATTTTTTGTTTGAAGTGAGCCACCTGTCGGGTTCGAACCGACGACCTGCTGTTTACAAAACAGCTGCTCTAGCCAGCTGAGCTAAGGTGGCCACTGACACTTGATTAAATATATAAAATTTTTAAAAAAATATCAAGGACTTTATCGATACTTCTTTATGAAAGATAAAAAATTTGTTAATTTCTAGCAAATAAGTTATTATTAAATTATCATTTTTTTAATAATAATTTATATGCTGATTGATTTACAGTTGCATTCAACTTATTCTGATGGTTACTATTCTCCCCAAAAATTAGTTAAAATGCTCGCTAGTCATCAAGTAAAAGTTGCTTCTTTAACTGACCATAATTCATTATTTGGTCAAGCAGAATTTTTTAGAGCTTGTCGTCAATATCGCATTAAGGCAATTCCTGGGTTGGAGCTTTATGTTAAACATAAACAACATCGCTTTAGTTTATTATGGTATAATTTTCTCCTTGATTCTCCCGATTTACATAATATTTTAGCTGGCACTTGGAAGAAACGTATTAAAAATATTAGTCGCGGAATTGATCGTTTAGCTAAGCAAGGATTTAAGTTCGATTTAGAGAAATTTTGTCAGAAGCATCCTGGTTATTTACCAATTAATCATTTAATTGGTGAGCTATGGCTCAATTCTCATAATCGTCGTTTAATTAAACAGGATTTACAAAATAATAATCCTTTAGAAGAAGAAATTATTCGTCATTATTTTTATCCTAAGCATGGCTCTCGTTTACCGGAATCTTATGTTAGTTTTAAACGAATTGTTGATTTGCGTAAAAAAATTGGTGGTCAACTAATTTTAGCCCATCCAACGGTTAATCGTAAATTAAAAAATAATATTTTAGTTGACTTGAAGGAAGCTGGTTTAGATGGAATTGAAGTTTTATCACCTCATCATAATTATAGCAATATTTTGCAGTTAGCTAATTTGGCCCAAAAATTTGATTTTATTGCTAGTGGTGGCTCTGATTTTCATTTACCACGTTTTTTCCATTTTGGTCCTCGATTTTCCTGGCAATGGTTTAAAATTGACAGTCGCTACTTACGAAGAATTAACCAAATTATTAATTAATTTTAAAGAAGATAATTAAAAACACCGATTAAGGTGTTTTTTTGTACGTCCAGCAGGATTCGAACCTGCGACCTTCTGCTTAAAAGGCAGTTGCTCTACCAGCTGAGCTATGGACGCTTTAACAAATAAAAAAGCTGAATCAGCTTATTAATTAGTTTTATCTTACCAAAAAAGTTTTTTTTTGACAAGAGGATAGTTAGTTTCTATAATATTGAAGAAATTTTATTTCTATGTCTCAATTTTTAATTAAAACTTTAGGCTGCAAAGTAAATCAATACGACTCTTCTTATTTAAAGAAATTACTGTTAAAACGGGGTTGGCAAGAAAATCAAGTAAATCCTGAATGGTTAATTATTAATACTTGCGCGGTGACTCAGACAGCCATTCGTAAGGATAGGCAGGTCTGGAAATTTTTACAAAAAAAACATCCTCAAGCTAAGATAGCGATTTTTGGTTGCTGGCCAGCTACTTATCCGGAGGCTAAAAAATTGCCAGTCGATCTGGTTTGGGAAACTGGCAATTTAATTTCCCTGAGTCGTCATTTATTAAATTTAACTAAGAAAAAATCAAGTCCTCTTTGGTCAGTTAAGGGTTTAAATTCGTCATATGATTTAGTATCGAATGATAAGGCTCGTTATTTTTTAAAAATTGCTGATGGCTGTAATCAATTTTGTACTTATTGTATTATTCCTTATGCCCGGGGAAGGCTGAGTAGTCGCTTGTCTCAAGAGATAATTAAAGAAGCTAAAGAGGCTTCTAAGAATGGTTGGCAAGAAATTGTTTTGTGTGGGATTCACCTAGGTCGTTATGGACAAGACTTCAAATCAGTCAAGAAAAAAGTTAATTTAGTTGGTTTACTTAAACAATTACTAAAGGAAGTTCCTGGGGCTCGTTTTCGTTTAAGTTCGATTGAAATTAATGAGGTCGATGATCAGTTGTTAAAGTTAATAGCCAGTTCTCGTGGTCGTTTGTGTCGCCATCTTCATATTTCCTTGCAATCAGGCAGTGACCAAATTTTACAGGCGATGAAGCGTCCTTATTCAGTAAAATATTTTCAAGATCGGGTGAAAAAAATTCGTCAATTAATGCCCGAGATTGCCCTAAGTACTGATATTATTGTTGGCTTTCCCGGAGAAACTGCGGCTGATTTTAAAAAAACCTATCAATTGGCTAAGAAAATTGCTTTTAGCAAAGTTCATGTTTTTCCTTTCTCAGCCCATCCTAAAACTCCGGCTTTTAGTTTGGTCAATCAAGTTTCTGCTAAAATAAAAAAAGACAGGTCTCTTGAATTAAGAAGTTTGTCTTTAGATCTAGAAGCTAAATATCAGGCTCAAATATTTAAGAAGTTTTCTCAATTTACGGTAATTGTGGAAGATATTCAGGGAAGTGTGATTCGTTCTCGGAGTGAATTTTATTTTCCTTTATCTTTTAAAATTACCGCTGAAGAAAAATCAAAAATTAAAGTCGGACAACTATTAACTATTTCTCAAAAACAGTTATCATCTTAGTAATTTAATTTTTAATTAAAAAACACCGAATAATCTCGGTGTTTTTAATGTCTAAGGCTAGCAATTTTTTTGCCCGATCGCTTAGCATGTTTTCTGTTCGCCACTTTTTTCTTTTTATTCATATAGTTAATTATTTTTTATTTTTATTAAGTAGTTATTAAAAAAAAGGGGGGGGTATCGTGCTTGCTTCTTCCTTATATATTTTTATTTGGTAGCCCCTACGGGAATTATCGCGCTCACTCGCCGCCATAATGCGGCTCGCTCACTTGTCCAGGGTTGGCGTCCGAAGCTCCCCCGGAGCTTCGTCCGGCGCTCTCCTTTTCGCTCGGTCTTCCGCTCTCGCTCAAGACTCGCTTGCAACCTGTTCGATTCCCATCGACTAACGTCGACCTAATAAAAATATTATAACTTCCTTATATATTTTTATTTGGTAGCCCCTACGGGAATCGAACCCGTCTTTCCTGGCTGAGAACCAGACGTCCTAACCAATAGACGAAGGGGCCATTGATAATATTTACAATAATTGTTGATCAGCTAGCTTGTGGCCCCGTAAAAACTCTGAAGCCGACATTACTTTTTGACCAGCCGCTTGTAATTCTAATATAAGTAAATTACCCTGTCCAGTGCCAACCAAAAGACTTCCTTTGTCAATTTTTATTTTTCCAGGAGCAGTGGAGTCTGGGCCAGTAAGTGCCTGAGCTTTAATAATCTTTAAAGTTTGACCGCTGGGTAATTGGCAATAAGCTCCTGGCCAGGGGTTATAAGCCCTGATTTGTCGTTCAATATGGTTAGCTGACTGTTGCCAATCAATTTTTCCCTCCGCTTTGTTAGTTTGCTTAACATAAGTAGTCTGATTATCATCTTGGGCTTGGGGCTTAATTTTACCTTGAGCATAATCAATTAATGTTGGGATTAAGATTTCTGCTCCCAAAGTTGCCAACTTGTCATGCAACTCAGTTAAATATTCCTGCCCGGTTAATTTAATTTTTGCTTGTTTAAGGATGGGGCCTGTATCTAAAGTGGCTTCCATTTTCATAATGGTTATTCCAGTTTCAAGGTCACCGTTTAAAATTGGTGCGGCTAAACAAGCGGCTCCTCGATATTTAGGCAGTAGGGAGGCGTGAACATTAATAATTCCTAAAGAGGGAATATCTAAAATTGCCTGAGGAATAATTTGTCCATAAGCAACTACCACAATTAGGTCTGGTTGGAGGCTTTTAATTATATCCACCTCTGTTTTAATTTTTTCCGGCTGATAAACCGGTATTTTATGAGCTTGTGCCAAAACTTTAATTGCCGAGGGAGTAATGATTTGTTTGCGACCTACCGGCTTATCGGGTTGAGTAAACACCCCAATAATTGGAAAATTTTTTGCCGCCAATAAGGCCTGTAGGCTGGGTTCAGCAAATTTGGGAGTGCCCATGAAAATTGTTTTCCAAATATTTGTCATAAAAATATTTTAACCGTTTTTAGATAATAAAGCAAAAGGGCCGATGTTTATTTTGAATTAATCTTTTTTTTGCTATAATAAATTTATGATACTGGAATTATTTGATGCCTTCTTAAATTTTTTTGCCACCGTTAATTATTGGGGGGTCTTTTTCTTAATGGTAATTGAAAGTTCTTTTATTCCTTTTCCTTCAGAAATTGTTGTCCCCCCGGCTGCTTATTTAGCTGCTCAAGGAAAGCTAAATATTTGGTTGATTATTCTTGCTTCCTCCCTCGGAAGTTTAGTGGGGGCTTTAATTAATTACTTTCTAGCTCGTTATTTAGGGCGCCCGATTGTTTATCGCTTAGTTAGAACCAAAGTGGCTAAATTTTTATTAATTACTGAGGAAAAAATTCAACGAGCTGAGAGTTTTTTTGTTAAATATGAAGCCGCCTCTACTTTTTTTGGTCGTTTAGTACCGATTGTTCGTCAGCTGAATTCTTTGCCAGCTGGTTTTGCTAAAATGAAAATTTTGCCTTTTGTTGGTTATACTTTTTTAGGCGCTTTTATTTGGAGCAGTGTTTTGGCCGCTTTAGGTTATTTTTTTGGGGCTCATGATGAACAATTGCGCCGCTATTATCAGGAAATTTTTTGGTTATTAATTTTTACTTTCTTCTTTGTACTTAGTTTTACTATTTTGAAACATCGACGAAAAAAATCTAAAAATATTAAATAAAATAGTCAATAAAAAACACCGATTATCAGAGTCGGTGTTTTTTTAAAGAAAATATCAGAGGTAGTGAGGGGGGAGCAAAGAAGGGTTTATTATTTTATTTATTAATAATCAATAAATAAAATACCATTTAGGTGATCAATTTCATGTTGAATCGCTCGGGCTAAATTATTACTTGCTTTAATTTTTTTTAATTTACCTTTTTGATCAAGAAAACGACAATTTACCCATTTGTGGCGAGCCACTGGTTGATAATAAATTTCCCCCTGATCATTAACGACTGACAAGCAACCCTCATCATCAGTAATTTTTCCGTATGACTTACGGGTGATTTCCGGATTAATCATAAAAATAGTTTGGCCATTTTCGCTTAAAACAACCACTCTTTTGTTAATCCCAACCTGAGGCGCCGCTAAGCCTGCCCCATCCTTGGCGAGCATAGTTGCTTCCATATCTGCTAAAAATTGTTTAAATTTCTTATCCTTAATCTCCAGTCCTTTAATGGCTGAGGAAATTTTTCGAAGAACCGGATCGGGATTAAGTTTGATATCTAAAATTTTTCCTTTCATAGATTATTTTTTCTTTTCTTGATCAATAATTTTAAAAAAATAACGCCAAGCTAAACCAGTTTTACATAATTCTTTGGTATCATTTAAGGCTCGTCTAATCACGGCTTCGGAATTTTCTTTGCAGACCTTAAAGACAGCTGATCGCTTATTATTAGGGATGCCTAATTCTTTAATTATTTCTAAAGCTAAATCTTGCCAGGGATAAGCCGGCGGTTTAATTGTTTGACGATTTTGAATTAGACTAGAGAGGCTATCCATATTAATTAATCTTAATAATTTATTGGCTTAGAGTCAAACAAAAAACTTAAATAACCAACTCCAAAATCCTTTTGATAAGCTAGTAGTTCTGGTTGATATTTTTGACCAATTGCCCCTAGGGTGATCAAGAGGGGTTTTAGCAAACATTCTTGAGCTTCGGCCACTTTTTGGGGGTCGAGGTTTAATAATTTTTCTTTGACTTTAGTCGGGTAATTAAGATATTCCTTAATTTTATTATCAAAACGATTGCCGTGGATTGAATAACCACCAGGGCTATTAACTGTTAGGCGGTGGGACATGTCGCCTGAGGCAATCAAGGCAATTTTTTCTGGACGACTAGCGATAAACTCACCAAGTTTTTCGCCAAAATTATAATGCTCTAGCCAGTTTAAATTATTCGCTGGAAAAATTGGTAGAACTGTTTGTTGATTTTCTTGGGCTTTAAGTAGGGTGAGAGGAATCGCGCTTCCATAATCTAAATTAATTTGGGAAACAAATTGGCAGGGAATTTCTCGATCAAGACTCTCTTTAAAAGCATCAGCTAGTTTGAGGGCCGGTTTAATGCTGGGGCGGGTTAAAAAACAGCCAAAATCTTTAAAAGAAATATTAAACTGGGGAGCTAAACCCAAAGAAAAACTATCAGGTAAAGAAGACCCATGAGAAGAAATGATAATAATTACTTCAGTGTTTAATTGTTGGAGCTTATCCGCTACTTCATTATAAGCAGTTAAAGTATTATTTAAAATTTTTTGATTGTCTTTGCCGATCTCCGGAATTAGTAAAGGTGAATGAGGTAAAATGGCAGCTAATGTTTGAGGCATAAATATAGTTAATTAGATGATATTAGTATAATATAAAACCAGGGAAGACTAAATATTGACTTATTTGATTAAAAATGTTTTTATATTTGAATTAGTTAAAAAAGGCCGATTTATTTTCGGCCTTTTTCTTTGTTGAATTGTTTAATTATGTTGATCAGTAATTAAATCACCAAAAGGATAAAGAGATAAGAGTTGGGGCGACACTTCAATAATGTTGGCCCACTGATAACCCAAACTTTCAAAGACTTGACCGGTAGTAAAGGCTCGTTTTTGGCCATTAGATATTAAATAAACAGTGCTAACTGTACTGGATTTTAAGAGCTCGCCGTCATCAAATAAGACGGGACTAATTTTTTCATATTTGGCCAATTCTTCAATTGTTGCCTTTTTAACTATTTCATTTTTGAATTTAGTAGTTAAAAATACCCGGTCAATGAGGGGGGCTTTATATTTATCATGAACATAGAAAACGCCACCGCTCTGAGGATCTTGAAGGAGAGCGCCCGTTAAATAACTTGAGTCAGCGGTAATTGCCTCACCATCTTGGTAATAGTTTAAATCTTGGAGAGAAGCATCAATAATTTCGTCGGGGTGAAAACCAAAACTACGAAATACCTCTTGATTAACAAATAATCTTTTTTGATCACCAACAATTAAGTAAAGATTACCCATTGGCGATCTCAGTAATGAATAGTTTGGATATTTAATTGGAGCGCCTTTAGGATAGGCCTCTAATTCAATTTTATCAACCACTAAAATACGATTGGGGTTATAGCGGGAAGTTAAGGAACTCCAACTTAAGAAGGGTCGTTTTTGACCTCGTTGAATTAACCAGACACCGGGTTCCCCGGCAGCTCTTAGGAGTGAGCCGTCAGGATAGCGAGCTAATCGATGATTAACACTTTCTGGGAAATAGCGATTATAAACCCGCCAAAAGTTATAGTTGCCATTAAAAACATGAGGAGTGTAGTTGTAGAGAGCGGCGGTTGCTTGATTGGTGGGGACAACCATTAAGGTATCTTGAGAGATGGTGCCATAAGGATTGTTGAAAATATAGGCAACCCCGGCTTTATAAGGATATCTTAAGGGAGTTTGTAGGTAGGCTAAAAATTGCAGGGCGGCACTGTTGACTTGTTTGCCAAAGCCAGCGAAGCGAGGATTGCAGCCACCGCTATCTGGGCAACCATAGCCAGTAGCTTGATCAAGCAGTCTTTCTATCGGGTTAGGATTTTCAATTAAACTAGATTCTTTTTGAAGAAGAACCAGTAGAACTTTAGGATTAATAGTAGTAATTCGTTGACATTTAAGTTGTCTTTCCGCTTCCGTGGTGGTTTCATCTATCTCTACATCTTTGCAGTCATAATTAGCCACAGCTGCCTCATAAATAATTTCGGCGGCGGTTTTTAGGGTGCCATAAGCATTGATTGTTTGATAAGTAGCCAGATAACTATTTTTACTTTCTAGGAAGGCTTGAATTTCTGATAAAGTTAGACTACTCCAATTGAGCATTTCCTCGTCACTAATAATGAAATTAGGATCAAAATTAGGGTCAATCTGAGCTTTCGCCCGAGTTCCATTTAAACTAATAATAATTAGTAAAATTGGGAAAACAATTAATAATTTTTTCAACATAATTTTAAAGTATTTAGTAGCTCTATTATAGTATATTTTGGTTTAATTCACAAACCTAGACTAATTAATATTTTTTTAAACGTTAATAAAGCCCCACTATGCTAGTGGGGCTAATGGCTAATTATTTATTGGGATTTTTCGATCGGTAAGTAAATCTCATTTATTTAAACAGCCGTCATGACAACTTTATCTTCTTGGCCAACATCGATTTTCACTTTTTGGCCTTCTTTAATTTTGCCTTCAATAATTTTACTGGCTAGTTCATCTAAAATAGCTGTTTTAATAATTCGTTTTAAGGGTCTGACGCCATAACTAATATCATAGCCTTTTTCAGCTAACATTTTTTTCACTTTTTGGTGAACCTTGAGACTAATATTTTTATTATGGAGGCGCTTCTCGACTTTAGCTAGTTCCAGATCAACAATTTTTTCTAAAGATTCCGGGCTAAGACTTTTAAACAAAACGATTTCATCGATTCGGTTAATAAATTCTAATTTAAAATGCTGACGTAAAAGTTTGTCAATCTTTTCTCGCATTTCCTTGTCACGGCCAAGAGACACTTCCTCATCGCCACTAAAACCAATGGAGTATTGTTTAATAATTTCATTGCCTAAGTTCGAGGTCATAATAATAATGGTATTTTTAAAGTTCACCACTCGTCCTTTGGAGTCAGTTAAACGACCATCATCGAGAATTTGTAGGAGCATATTAAACATATCGGGGTGCGCTTTTTCAATTTCGTCAAACAAGAGCACACTGTAAGGATGACGTCTGACTTTTTCGGTTAATTGGCCACCTTCATCATGGCCAATATAGCCGGGCGGGGAGCCAATTAATTTAGCGACGGAATGTTTTTCCATATATTCGCTCATATCTAAACGAATCATTGCGCTTTCATCATTAAAAATAAAGCGAGTGAGGGTTTTAGCTAGTTCGGTTTTTCCTACACCAGTCGGACCAATAAATAAGAAGGAGCCAATTGGTCGTTGTTCTTCATTAATGCCGGCGCGAGAGCGTCTTAAGGCCTTAGCAATTGAGGCAATTGCTTCATCTTGGCCAATCACTTCTGCCTGGAGTTCAGTTTCAGCGGTGGATAATTTTTTAATTTCATCGGCTAACATTTTGTTAACCGGAATTCCGGTCCAGCGAGAAACTACTTTGGCAATATCTTCTTCATCAACCTCTTCTTTTAAGATTCGTTGACCCTTCTTTTGAATTTTTAATAAATCAGCTTGAAGTTTATTAATACTGGTTTCCAGTTCTGGAATCAGGGCATATTTAATTTTGGCCACTTCAGTTAAATCACTGCCTTGTCGTTGGGCAATTTCTGCTTTAATACGTAATTCTTCAATCTCTTTCTTTTTGAGACGAATATCGGAAATAATATTTTTTTCATTAGTCCAGTGAAGTTCGAGTTGTTTGGCCCGCTCCTTAATTTTAGCTAATTCTTGATTAATTGTTTTTAACTTAACAGTTTTTTTGTTAGTTGATAATAAAGCTGCTTTGTTGATCTCTAGTTGTTTGATCTTTCTTTTTAGCTGGTCTAGTTCATCGGGCATGGAATCAATTTCCATTCGCAGAGAAGAAGTTGCTTCATCAATTAAATCAACGGCCTTATCGGGTAAAAAGCGATCAGCAATGTAGCGATCCGATAATTTAGCGGCCGCTACTAACGCATCGTCAGTAATGTGTACTCCATGATGAACTTCATATTTTTCTTTTAAGCCGCGAAGCATATTAGTGGTATCTTCAATATTTGGCTCAGCTACAAAAACTGGTTGAAAGCGGCGCTCCAGAGCAGCATCTTTTTCGATATATTTTTGATATTCCTTGGTGGTGGTGGCGCCAATAGTTCGAAGCTCACCTCGGGCCAAGGCCGGTTTTAACATATTAGAAGCATCCATTGATCCTTCTGAAGCCCCGGTGCCGATTAAAGTATGGAGCTCATCAATAAATAAAATAATTTTTCCTTGCTGGCTTTGAACTTCTTTAAGGACTGCCTTTAAACGATCTTCAAATTCGCCCCGAAATTTCGCGCCGGCCACTAAAGATCCTAAATCAAGAGTAATGATTTCTTTATTTTTTAAATTTTCTGGGACGTCACCATCAACAATTCTTTGAGCTAAGCCTTCAACAATCGCTGTTTTTCCTGTGCCCGCCTCACCAATTAAGACTGGATTATTTTTAGTCCGTCGAAGTAAAACTTGCATTAAGCGTCTAATTTCGGTGTCGCGACCAACTACTGGGTCAAGTTTTTCTTGACGAGCTAGTCCAGTTAAGTTAGTGGTATATTTTTCTAAAACTTTGAATTTAGTTTCAGGGAAGGGGTCAGTAATTTTAGCGTCACCGCGTAATTCTTGAAGAATAGTTTTTACCTCTTGATACTCCACTTTAAAATTTAGAAGAATTTGTTGGGCAGCTGACTTGATGCCAATTAAAGCTAAGAAAATGTGTTCGGTGGAAATAAATTCATCGCCCATGCCGTCGGATTCTTTTTTTGATCTTTCTAAAACCAGGGCGGTTTCATTGTTTCCAGAGACAGCCTGAATCGGACCACTGGGTCGAGTAATTTCACTGCTGGGTAATTTTTTAATTTCATCTAGAGCATAAGTTTCCACTACCTCGGGGTCAATTTTTAATTTTTCCAAAACAGGCTTTACTAGGCCTTCATTTTGTTGCAAGAGAGATAATAATAAGTGGATGGCTTCAATGCTAGCTTGGCCAAAATTGCTAGCAATTACTTGGGCATTAATAATCGCCTCCTGTGATTTATCGGTAAATTTATTGAACATATTAGAATTTTAATTAAATTTGTAATTAGCAGTCTCAATTTGAGAGTGCTAAGTCCATGATAATATACAATAAATAGCTTGTCAATTGCTAGCAGTTGTTTAATTATTGGGCAATAATAATTTTTTTATATTTATCCTCTAGTCTTTTTGTGGTATACTATTTAAGTATGAAGTCTGATAATTATTTTACCACCCGTTTTTCTTTATTAGCGGGTGTCGTTGGTCAATTTTTATATTTTCCAGTCTGGTGGTATAGCACCGGCTTACTTCGTTTTTCCAAACGAATTTTTTATTTTTGGCAAGATCAGTTTTATTCTTTAGGGGTCTGGGTGTGGATCAAAAATATTTTTGTCCCGATGTATGGTCAATTTGATATCACTGGTCGACTTATTAGTTTCTTGGTTCGCTTAGTACAAATTGTTGCCCGTACCTTTATTTTACTCGCCTGGTTAATCGCTTGTTTAATTTTGGTTATTTTATGGATTGCCTGGCCCCTAGCTTTAGCTTGGGCAATTTATGAACAATTATTAGCCTAAACTTATGGATGAGGTGGAGATTAAATTTTATCATCAAGCTGAGAGTAATCACTGGGGTCTAAATTGGCGTCAACATTTTTTGTATTGGAAGTTAGATTTGAGCTTAGCTTTTATTGTCTTAATTCGTAGCCGTCGCCAACTTGATAAATTAATTAAAAAAATTTCTTTAGGGTTAGCAATTTCTGGTTGGCTAGCTTTACTTATTTGGTTGTTTTTACAAACCCAAAGTATTCAACTTGATCCCCGGGAACTTTTAATGTTTTGGCGACAGCCCCACCCACTAGTTTTATGGTTTCTCCTTTCTTGGTCCTTTGCCCTCTTTTTTATTTATCGTCAAAGCGAAGAGCAGGCCGCGATTAATAAAATTCATCACAAACCATTTAATCAAGATGATGTTCCCTTAAACAGTAAATTAATTGACTATAATGTTAGTCAAGCCTATAGTCAGGCGGCCGATATTGTTTTAGAAGATGCTTGGCTGCTTACTAATCGTTTAAAACAAAATGAAGTGGGTGTTTTGCATTTATTT
Source organism: uncultured Gammaproteobacteria bacterium (assembly GCA_964406935.1). Taxonomy (GTDB): domain Bacteria; phylum Patescibacteriota; class Patescibacteriia; order Patescibacteriales; family UBA12465; genus PWHG01. The sequence goes on along the minus strand of CAYOTM010000001.1, from coordinate 19,035 downwards.
AGAGCTTTGTTAAAAAATAAAGAAGTCCAAGCTTTATTTGTTCGCTTAGGCATTTCTGCTCCTGACTTAGTAACTAAATTAGATAAACATTTAAATATTAATGATCCTCAAGAATTTACTGGTAAACTAAAGTGGTCTGATAAATTACAGGAATTATTAATTTTTGCTTTTCAAGAAACAGTTAGGCGGCGTCAGCCAGCGGTTAATCCAGTTAATCTCTTGGCCTTTTGCTGGTCTCAAGATAAATTATTAGCCGATATTTTGTATGATTTAGAGCTTGATGAAGATAAGTTAAAAAATGTGGTCGCTTGGGCCTTTACCAATGAAAAAATGTTAGATCGTTTACGTTCTTGGCGGAAGCTAGCGGCTTTTAAACCATCAAGCGGCATGAATCGTGCCTATACGGCGATTGCTACACCCACCCTAGATCACTTTTCACATGACTTAACCTTAGCAGCTAAAAATGGTCGTTTAGAATTTTGTGTCGGTCGTCAACAAGAAATTGATTCTGTTTTTGAATCTTTGGCTAGTGGTCAAACAGGAATTTTACTAGTTGGACATACTGGTGTTGGCAAACGAACGATTGTCGAAGGTATCGCCCAATTAATGGTTAGCGAAGAAGTGCCAAAATTTTTAAAAGATCGTCGCTTGGTTGAACTGGATATTTCTCGCTTAGTCAGTGGCGCTAATCCCAATGTTTCTCAGGAAAGAATGCTTAGTTCAATTAGTGAAGCTAGTCGGGCTGGCAATATCGTTTTGTATATTAATAACATTGAAAATATTATTGGGATTACGGCCGGCCAAGAACAAAGCTTAGATTTATCGGAAGTTTTAGCCGAGGCCTTAACGCGTCGGCATGTTTATTGTTTAGCGACGGTTAATTCGGAAAATTATTCTCGTTATGTTGAGGGGCAGGCCTTGGGTGAAGCGATGACTACCGTGGGCGTTGCGGAGCCCAGTCATAATCAGGTAATTCAAATTTTAGAAAGTAAAGTGGCTAGCATTGAAGCCAACCACGGTATCTTTTTTTCTTATAGCGCCCTTGATCAGGCGGTTAAATTGTCAGTCAAATATTTACACGATAAATTTTTACCCGCCAAGGCAATTGATCTTTTACGATCAGCCGCCATCATTTCCGCTAAAGCAGCTCGTCACGATCCTCAGCGAGCCCTATGTCAGGGCGAGGAAGTGTCGGCGGCAATTTCTGACTTAATTGGTGTCCCGATTCAAAAAATTACCGAAGATGAAAGTGTTAAATTATTAAATTTAGAAGAGGAAATTCATCGTCGCATGATTGGTCAAGAAGAAGCTGTCAAGGCAGTGGCAGCTAGTTTAAGGCGCTCGCGAGCAGCCATTAAAGACAATAAACGGCCAATTGCTAGCTTTCTCTTTTTAGGGCCAACTGGCGTTGGTAAAACCGAATTAGCCAAAACCGTGTCTGAGGTTTACTTTGGCGGCGAACAATATATGGTCCGGATTGATATGAGTGAATATCAGCGCCCGGAGAGTGTTCGCAAAATGATTGGTGATGTTGACGGTACTTTGGGTCATTTAACCGAAGCGGTGCGTAAAAAACCTTTTGCCCTAATTTTATTTGATGAAATTGAAAAAGCGCATCCCGATATTTTAAATTTATTTTTACAAATGCTTGATGACGGACGCTTAACTGATGGTCAGGGAAGAACGATTAGTTTTACCGAATCAATTATTATCGCCACTTCTAATATCGGAGCCAACTACATTCAAGAGGAAATTAAGAAAAATACGAAAGTTGAAGAAATCAGACAAGAATTAGTTGATAATCGCTTAAATCAACATATGCGCCCGGAATTAATTAATCGTTTTGATGGGATTATTGTCTTTACTCCTTTATCTGAAGATCATATTTTTAGAATTGCTACCTTGATGTTGAAAAATATTAAGCAAAACATTACTAGCAAGGGTTTATTTATGCGAGCTGATCGTGACGGTGTTTTAGAGTTAGCCCGTCAAGGTTATGATCCCAAATTTGGCGCTCGCCCGTTGCGTCGCTTATTGCAAGACAAAGTAGAAAATATTATTGCTAATAAATTATTAGCTGGTGAGCTCAAGCGTCGTGATACGGTGATTGTTAATTATCGCGGAGAAATTGAAGTAGAAAAAGGGAGGGATCTATAAAATGAAAAAAAGGCTTCAATTGCTTGAAGCCTTCTGGTTGTTTTGGGGCACGGGCCTTAGCTTAGGCGCCGGCAGCCATTCTCAGCGGTGTTTGCTGATTTTCCTCATACATGAGGATTCTTTCTTGTTTTCTTTCTTGGTTTGCTTGTTTTTTTACAACAAGCAGTTGCCTGATGGCCGCTAACTGCTCAAATTGAGCGAGCTCAATGTCGGCAATCGTTGCCAAAGCCGATTTAAGAACATGTTGAGTGCTGATTTCTTGGTGAACTTTTCCCCTCATTAGGTGGTAATGGCTGGTGAGCTCTTTTTCCCGGAGCTCGATCAGATTTAATAAATTCCCTACGTCTTGGGGGTTGAGTTTTTCAATAAAATCTGCGCTTTGATTATTCTCAAACGCCTCAATTAGCGGTTGCAACCGCCTGTTTCTTTTCTTCATACATAGACCTCCTTTTTTAAAATGAACATTATTTTTGAACGTCCTCTTATTTTAGGCTAAATATCCCTAATTGTCAACTAATTTATCCTAGTTTGCCTATGTTTAATTACCTATATCTCTTATATTTTTTCCTAACATTAGCAGTTTCTGCTATTTTTACTGTTTTTTGGCGACAATTAGCTTTGCGTTTTAAATTGTTAGATTTTCCCGATAAACAGCGAAAAATTCATCGCCAAGCGATTCCTTTGGGGGGTGGTTGGGCGATTTTTTTGGCTTTTTTAATTGGGTTGATTTTAGTGACCCCTCAGTTGATTGCTGGCGACCTTGATTATCGTCATTGGCTGGGATTTTTAATCGGGGCTTTAATTTTAATGATTGGCGGCACTTTAGATGATCGTTTTAAATTATCTCCTTGGCAGCAAATTATTTTTCCTTTGTTAGCAATTATTGCTGTTTTATTAGGTGGGGTAGAAATTGCTCGCCTGAGTAATCCGGGAGGTGGAGTCATTTCTTTAGAGAATATTAATTGGCTAAGCTCCGCTATTATTATTATTTGGTTGCTAGGCATGATGTATACCACTAAGTTACTAGATGGGATTGATGGCTTAGTTACCGGCCTAGGAACAATTGGGGCGTTTATCATTTTTCTATTTACTTTATTAACTCCTTATTATCAACCAGACATTGCTTTAGCCGCTTTAATTTTTAGTGCTGCCTGTTTAGGATTTTTATTATTTAATTTTTTTCCAGCCTCAGTTTTTTTAGGAGACGGAGGATCTTTACTGGTTGGTTATAGCTTGGGAGTGTTAGCGATTATTTCGGGCGCTAAGATTGCCATCACTTTATTAATTATTGGTCTGCCCGCCTTAGATGTTGCTTGGACAATTATTCGACGCTTAAAGGCTGGGAAAAATCCCTTGCGATTTGCTGATCGTCAACATCTTCATCATCGCCTGCTAGACTCTGGTTTTAGTCAGCGTCAGACCGCTCTATTTTATTATGGTCTAGCAATATTTTTTGGAATTAGTGGTTTATTCCTCCAAAGTCAGGGGAAAATTTTAGCTTTATTAATCTTGTTTTTATTAATGCTAGGGATTGTTATTTATTTTTCTTATTATGTTGATAAACGACCGAGCTTATTATTTCATATTTGTTGCGCTCCCTGCGCTAGTTATTTTAGTAAAGAAAAATTAAATAAGGAGTTTAAATTAACTTGGTATTTTTATAATCCTAATTTAGTTTCTCAGGAAGAATATGACAAGCGCTTGCAGGCGGTTGAGGCGGCGGCCCATGAATACAATTTTAATTTAATTATTGAACCCTATGATCCGGCTCCTTGGCAACAATTAGTCCAGGGCCATGAAGCAGATCTGGAACGAGGGGAGCGTTGCCGTTTATGTTATCGCGATCGTTTAGCTAAAACTGCTAAACTAGCCAAGGCTCAGGGTTTTGGTTATTTTGGTAGTAGCTTGTTGGTTAGTCCTTATAAAGACAGTCAGGCTTTAAAAAATATTGGCAAGCAGTTAGCCCAAGATTATCAGCTTAAATTTCTTGATATTGATTTTCAAGCCAACGATGGTTTTCGTCGCTCCTATAATTTTGCTAAAGCTAAGGGTTGGTATTTACAAAAATTTTGTGGCTGTTATTTTAGTCAAAAAAACAATTAATATTTCAGCTGTAAATTTATTTTTTTTAAAGAACGCCTCCCCTGGCGTTTTAGTTGTTAAAAGTGTTAATTTAAGGTAAAATAGATAATAACAAACCCTATTTTAAAATTTATGAAAAATAAATTATTTTTAATCTTGTCGATTTTTATTCTCGCCTTTTTACTGACTGGTTGTTCGCTGAATTTTCGCAAACCAAAGACAATTACGCCGGAGACAAAACCACCAGTAGCGCAAATTGGGGAGGTGGAAATTTTTAGTTTGGAGGCCCCTAATGGTAGTTTGCAGAAATTTACTGACTATAATGACTTACAAACTTTTTTAAGTTCTTGGAAAATTAATCAAGGGGCAGCGATGAATTATCTTCGTGGCGACATGGTCATGATGGATGATATGGTTTTTAGCGAGGCGGCCCCAGCCATGAAACAACAACTAGAAGAAGGTTCTTCAGATTTTTCTACTACTAATATTCAAGTAGCCGGCGTTGATGAAGCTGATTTAATTAAAACTGATGGTAACTATATTTATGCTCTAGTTTACAATGATCTTTATATTATTAAAGCCTTTCCTCCCGAAGAATTAAAAATTGAGTCAAAAATTTCTTTTCGTTCACGACCGTCTGATATTTTTATTGATGGTGACCGCTTAGCGGTGATGGGCAGTGACGAGCAAATTATTGCCACTGATATTTACCGCAGCTTTAAAAGACAAACTCCTTATACCTTTTTTAAAATTTTTGATATTAGCGATAAAAATAATCCCAAGACTTTACGCGATTTAAACTTTGAAGGTACTTATTTCCAATCGCGCCTAATTGATGGCCAGGTTTATTTGCTTTTAAATAATTATAGTAATTATATTGAGGGTGAGCCTTTGATTCCTCGCCTGGTTGATGGGGGTCGTTTATTGCCCAATACTTGTACTGGCGATAACCCTTGTTTTGCGCCGGAAGTTTTTTATTTTGATATTGATTATGATCAATTAATGTTTAGTTCTTTAAATATTATTAACTTACAAGATCAGACAATCCCGGTTGATAGTCAGATTTATTTGTTAAATGGTGCTCAAAATTTATATGTTTCTAAAGAAGCGATTTATATTAGTGGTACGCAATATTTAAGCGAATATGATTTAATTTTAGAAAGTAAATTTGCGGTATTGTCACCTCTTTTGGCGCCGGCTGAGCAGGAAAAAATTGTTGCCATTGAACAAGCTCCCGCCTTTTTACTAACTAATCATGAAAAAAAACTAAAAATTGATCAGGTATTGGAAGCTTTTGTTAATCAGCAATCAAGTGATGAGCGTTACCGTTTAGAACAATTGCTAGAGGAGCGTTTAAAAACTAAATATCAAGAAGTCGCTGATCGTTGGCAAACTACCTTAATTCATAAAATTGCGATCACTAAAGAAGGGTCTCAGCACCAAGCCAGTGGTGAAATTCCTGGTCGGGTTTTAAATCAATTTTCTTTTGATGAGTATAATGGTCATTTGCGAGTAGCGACAACGCTAGATCGTCGTTTTAGTCGCTTCCAAGAATCTCAAGAATCTAGCTCAGGTGTTTATATTTTAGATAATCAACTACAACTTGTTGGGTCAGTCAGCAATCTTGCTCCGGGTGAAAGAATTTATTCCGTTCGCTTTTTGGGCCCCCGTGGATATTTAGTAACTTTTAAAGAAATTGATCCGTTATTTGCCTTAGATCTTAGTGATCCAAAAAGCCCCCAAGTTTTAGGGGAATTAAAAATTCCTGGTTTTTCCACTTATTTGCATCCTTATGATGATAATAAATTAATTGGCTTAGGTCGCGATACTACTTTAGATCCTTATGGCAATGTTCGTTTGGGTGGTTTAAAGTTGTCTTTATTTGATGTTCAAGATATTAATAATCCGCGAGAACTAGATGCTTATATTTTTGGTGGAGCTGGCAGTCAATCAATCGCCCTGGATGATCATCGAGCATTTTTATTTAGTTTAAGTAAAAATTTATTAGTCATTCCGACAGCTCTACGCTCCGATTTTTATCAGTCCCTGGATTTTTCTGGAGCAATTGTTTTTAGTATTATTAACGATCGCTTTGAGGAAAGAGGGCGGGTTGATCATTCCGATGGTGGTCTTTATGGTCGATCAGATTCTTGGCGCGGTTTATCTTATTTTGATAATACTGTTAAAAGAAGTTTATATATTGGTAATTATTTATATACCCTGTCTAATAAATTTTTACGAATCAATAGTTTGGTCCCCGCTGATAATTTATCAGAGGTTAGTGGTTTGAAATTTGTACCAGATTCTGCGGCTGATTTAGAATGGAAAAATATTATTGACAGTCAAACTCCACCAGTTGAGGAACCGATTGTTGAACCTTTAATACCTGAATCAGTAGTAAATCCAATTATTGGCCCTGCTCTACCAGTAGAGCCCGAGCCGGTTCCAGTGATTGAGACTGGCGAGCAAGTTGACTCAGAAAATCTTGACAGTTCTCCCTTAACTGAAGAAACTAATTTAGACGACAACGACTCTTCCTTGAATAACTCAGAAGGTGGGGATAATAATTTAGAAAATTAATTTTGGTTATGAAAAATAGCAGTTTTCATTTAGTTGTTTATTCGCCGGCCTTAATTTTTTGGTTGATTTTTCAAGTAATCTTTTTTTGGCCAAAATTGCTTGGTTGGTCGCTACTTGTTATTATTTTAATTAATTTATTTAATGTTTATCTACTTCCTGGTTGGCAAAAACCAATCTGGCCTCGTTATTTACTAGTGATTGTTCCTACTATTTTTTCTCTTAGTAGCCTGGTTTTTACTTCCTTATTAGTTAATCGCTTAACTATTCAGATTTTAATTTTGATTTCTACTTTTATTATTTATCAATATTGGCGTTTAGTTTTTCATCGTTTATCGCCAAAACCAATTAATCAAAATATTTTAGATCTTTTTAGTAGTCGGAGCTTTGATTATATTTTTATTGGCGTAGCTTTATACGTTAATTTTTTAGCTTTATTTTTAAGTAGTGCCTCCTTATTCGCGGTTAAATCGTTTTTAAGTTTAGGGTTTTTTCCAGTTTTATTTTTATTAGCAATCGCCGTTTTTTCCTTAACTTTAGCGGCCGCTAATGTTAGCGGTTTATTTGAACGACCTGATCAACGTTTTTTTTGGTTGGTGGTGGCCTGGGCAATCTGGCAATTGGGAGTAATCTTTTTCTTTTTGCCGTTTAATTATTCAGTTTCTGGCTTATTATTATCGATTATTTTTTATGCCGCGATTAATTTAACTCGCTTTAGTTTAAGCGGGGAATTAAAAGGGCGACGTTTAAAATGGTTTATTGCTTTTCCGGCAATCGCTAGTTTAATTATTTTATTAAGCGCTCGCTGGTTATAAATTTATGAAGAATCCACTTTTTTTAACAATTTTATTAGCTATTTTCTTTGGTTTAGCCGCTGGTTTAGCAGGGCAAATTATTGCTTATGTTTATTTTAATCAAGATTTAGCCGGCTTCACTTTAACTCGGGAGTTTGATTTGCTTGATGATCGCTCTAATTTAATTATTCGAGATGCTCGCAAGGTAGTGGTTAGTCAAGATGCTAAAATTGAAGAAGTTGCCAATTCGGTTAACTATAGTTTATTTAAAGTTTTTCAAACTAGTGCTAATAAAAAACCTTATTTTTTTCTCGAACAACCAGTTGCCACCGCTTTAGCCGTTAGTAGCGATGGCTGGTTAATGGTGGCCTGGCCCAGTGATTTGCCAGTAGCAAGTGAGTGGCCAAAGTTAGCCGCTGACTTTGTAGTAGTTGATCATAATCAAAAAACTTATGAAGTAACTGAAGTGATTGGGGCAAATTCACAATTAGGTAATCTTTTATTTTTAAAAGCGGCTGACCTGACTAATGCGATGGTTAGACGAACCGTCTTAGATCAAGAAATTCAAGCTGGTCAAACTTTAATTATCTTTGGTTCTGATGGTCGCTTATCCCTAGGATCCTTGGTTGATTATGGCCTAGTTAATGATGTTTTAAGTAGTGATCAGTATAGTCGTAAGTTATCAGTTTTAGCCCCTTTAGAAATTTTACAAAATGCTTTTGTTTTTAATTTAGCTGGTGATTTGGTGGGGGTGATTGATGAGGAAGAAAATTTCGTGGCCGCCCCCTTACTATCAGTTGCTTGGCAAAGTTTATTAATAACCAATGCTCCTAGCTTGCCATTTTTGGGAATTAATTATTTAAATTTATCAACCGTTAAATTTTTAGATGGTCAACTAGAAAAGGGAGCCTTAATTTATAATGAGACTGGAAAGCCAGCAGTTGTTAAAGGTAGTCCCGCAGACTTAGCTGGCCTTAAAACTGGTGATATCATCTTGCGAGTCAATGGTTTAGAGCTCAATTCTCAACGAGATTTATCAGCGATGATTTTATCATCTAAGCCCGGAGATCAAGTGATTCTAGTTTACTCGCGAGCGGGCGAAGAAAAAGAAGTCATTATTACCTTATCATCTACTAAATAAATTATATGAAAATTAAATCAATTAACAATTTAAAATCATGGCGGGGTAAAAAAGTTTTTTTGCGAGTTGATTTTAATGTCCCAGTTCTTCATGGTTACATTAAAGATGATTATAAGATTAGAGCTTCCTTGCCGACTATTAAATTTTTATTAAGCAAGGGGGCCAAGCTAATTATTGCTAGTCATTTAGGCGAGCCTGGCGGCAAGGTGGTGAAGGAATTATCTTTAGAACCAATAGCTAAACACTTCAGTCAATTATTAGGTAAAGATGTGCCTTTGTTTGATGATTTAAAATTAGCGGCTAAATATGATTGGCGGTCATCGTCAATTATTATGTTAGAAAATTTACGTTTTTGGCCCGGCGAGAAAAAAGATCAAGCTACTTTTGCTAAACAATTAGCGAGCTTAGCCACTGTTTATGTTAATGACGCTTTTGCGGTGTCTCATCGTCGTCAAGCCTCAGTGAGCGCCATTAAAAAATATTTACCCGCTTATGCTGGTTCACTTTTGGCTAATGAATTAACTAATTTATCACAAATTATCAGCCCGCAAAAACCTTTTGTAGTTTTAATGGGTGGGGCAAAAATTGCTACTAAAGCCCCGATTATTCAGAAACTACAAACTAAAGCTGATCAGATTTTATTAGGTGGCGTTCTAGCTAATACCTTTTTAAAATTTACTGGTCAGGAAATTGGTCGTTCGGTATTTGATGCTGATGGTAAAAAAAATGTCCAGTCGTTTTTTAAGGCTGGTAAGTTATCAGCCAAAATTATTTTGCCCCTGGATGTTTCTGTAAAAACTCGTGATGGAAAAGTCTTGCTTAAAAAGGTGGATAAAGTAAACAAAACTGACATTATTTTTGATATTGGACCAGAAACAATTGCTCTTTATTGCCAATATATCAAGCAAGCGAAAACTATTGTCTGGAACGGTCCTTTAGGTAAGTTTGAGGATAATAGTTTCAAATATGGCACCCTTTCACTAGCGATTATGATCGCTGTTCATAGTCGGGGCCAGGCCTTTGGTCTGGTGGGTGGTGGTGAAACTTTAGAGGCCCTAAAAATGACCAAAATGGAATCTTATATTGATTGGATTTCCACTGGTGGTGGCGCCATGCTGGCTTATTTAGGAGGCGAAGAAATGCCTGGACTCACTAAACTAATTAGTTAAATTATTATTTTTTAAAATATTTATTTTATGCCAACGACGATTAAAAAAATTAGCGGTCGAGAAATTTTAGACTCTCGCGGGCTACCTACAGTTGAAGCTCAAGTGGAATTATCTAATGGTTTGGTAGCTAGAGCGAGCGCCCCTGCCGGGACTGATATTAGTCAGCATGAAGTTAAATATTTAATTGATGGTGATAAGCGACGCTATAATGGTTGTGGCATGTTATTGGCAGCTAACCATATTAATGAAGTAATTGTTAATTATTTACTTAATAAAAATATTAATGATCAAATAAAAATTGATCAGACATTAATTGAACTTGATGGGACTGATGATAAGTGTCAGTTGGGAGCTAATACCATGATTGCCGTTTCTTTTGCCTGTGCTCGAGCGGGTGCTTTAAATGCTAAGCAAGAGTTATTTAATTATTTACAGGCAACTTATAATTTATCACCAACAAAAACTGACTTACCTAGTCCTTTGTTTAATATTTTTAATGGTGGTAGTCACGCTGATACTAATTTAGATTTTCAAGAGTTCATGATTATTCCTAATTTAGCTTCACCAGCCTTTACGGCTAGCGTTCATGAAACAAAAACCGCTAAGATTATTCGGGCCGGGGCGGAGATTTATCATCTTTTGGCTAAAATTTTACAGAAAGCCGGTTATGATAGTGATGTCGGCCTGGAGGGTGGTTATGCCCCTGACATGGATTCGAGTATTAAAGCAATTGAACTGATGATGGCCGCCATTAAACAAGCTAAATATAAAGCCGGTGATGATTTTAGTTTAGGGCTAGATATTGGTTCAGCTTTGTTGTTTGATGAGGTTAGTTCGCAATATTTATTTTCTTTAGACGGCGTTCAATTAGCGAGCACTAATTTAATTAGCTTATATCGAGACTGGTTGTCGCGTTATCCGATTAGCTACTTAGAAGATCCCTTGAGTGATAGCCAGTGGGCCGAGTGGCAACAGCTAACGGCTGAGTTGGGAAATAAATTGACTTTAGCGGGGGACGATTTATTTGTTGGTCGCCCTAGTCGTTTACGGCAGGGGGTGGACATGAAGGCAGCTAATGCGGTGGTTTTAAAGCCTAACCAGATAGGAACCTTGACAGAATCAATAGAATATGCTAAAATAGCTCGAAAGCATAATTATGCTTTAGTAGTCTCTCATCGTAGCGGTGAAACCAATGATGATTTTATAGTTGATTTAGCGGTTGCCCTGGAAGCTGACTTTGTTAAATTAGGAGCGGTTAGCCGAGGAGAGCGGGTAGCTAAATTTAATCGCCTATTAGCGATTGCTAATTTAAAATCTTAATTTTTTTTCCATGAAGGAAGACTTACCTGATAGTCAACAGTCAAATATTTCTCGACCTAAACCTGTAGTTTTATTATTACTTGATGGTTGGGGAATTGCTCCGGCCAGCGAAGTTAATGCGATTACGACTGCTCAGCCGAAAAATTTTTTAAATTTAGTAAAAGATTATCCAGTTGCCTTGCTTTATAGTAAAAGTCGAGATCCCAGGCGTCGTTATTTTTCCATCGGCACTGGGCTGTCAGCTCAATCGGAAAACTATCCCCTAACACAAACTTGTTTTTCTCAAGTCATTGCTCAAGCTAATTTGCGACAATTAAAAATTTCTTCTGCCCATAATTTTACTTATCTTAATTTATGGTTAAATGGTGGCCAGGAAGAAAGTTTTAATTACGAAGAACGTTTACTTATTGGTCAAACTGATGATGATTTTTTAGAAGTCAATGACCAGCTAATGTCGGCCGGCTTAAAAGCAATTAGTAGTGATCAGTATGATTTCATTGTTCTTGGTTTATCAGCGGCTGATCAAGCCTCTAGTTTAGGAGACTGGTCGCTCACTGTAAAATCGATTAAATCCATTGATCGTTATTTATTAAAACTTAGTCGCTTAATTATTAAAAAGAAAGCGGCCCTAATTATTGCCTCCCCTTTTGGTAACGCCGAAAGAACTAAGGATATAGCTGCTGATTGGCCAGACAAAGAACCTACCGGTAATCCTGTGCCAGTAGTTTTAGTAGCTGATGAATTTAAGGGAAAAACAATTGGTTTAGCTGATACTTTAGACAATGATTTAAGTTTATTAGCACCGACTGATAATTTAACTTGTTTAGCACCGACAATTTTAGATTTAATGAATTTAGATAAAAACGCCTTTAATGGAGAAAGCTTAATTTAATTAGCATTTTATTTTAATATTCCGTACCCAAAATCTCTTCACTATGAAGAAAAATCAATCTAGCAGTTCCTTTAACAAAACATCTTTTTTGGCCGATGATGTAATCGGCGATGACCTGGGATTAGGCCAAATGCCCATCCGTAAAGTTAAGCGACAACGCTTGTATCAGGAATCTTCTAACAAAATAAGGAGCCGAATCTGCTCCCTTAATGGGCTCATTTACTATTAATTTTCCGCATTCCCCCCAAAAAAAACAAAACCGGACAACTAATTCGTCCGGTTTTTTATATTTTTAATTATTTTATTTTTTAAGCAAACAGGAGCCAGCCGCTTAAGCTAACTAGAATTCCAATAAAGGCTCCAATAATTACTTGTAAAGGAGTGTGACCAATTCTTTCTAAGTGACTAGGATAAGCATCGTCTAAAAAATCATCTTCTTTTAAATCTTTAACTAAGACATTTAAAGTTTTTCCGTGAGCTCCTAAATAGTTACGTAAACCAATAGCATCGGTTATGACAATCCCAGCGAAGACTAAGCTAATTGCGAAGACAGCCGAGTGAATGCCATCCATCAAAGCCGTAATAGTAGATAAAGAAGTGACAACGGCTGTATGCCCTGAGGGCATGTCTGAATAAGAAAAAATATTTTTCCAATCAAATTTTTTGTTGCGCCAAGTTTTTAGAATAAACTTAGTGCCTTGAGCAATAATAAAGGCAATGATTGGTAAGGTAACGTGTAAATACATATAATTAAATATCTAAATTTTCGACTTTCTTAGCGTGGGTTTGAATAAAATGTTTGCGTGGGGCAACATTATCACCCATTAACATATCAAAGATTTGATCAGCTTTGGCGGCGTCTTCAATCAAGACTCGTTTAGTGACCCGTCTCGTTGGATCCATAGTGGTTTCCCATAATTGTTCGGGATTCATTTCTCCTAAACCCTTGTAGCGTTGGAGGGAAATTTTGAAGCTCGACTTTGCCGCGTCTTTAGTCTTTTTCATTTCTTCCGCTTCTTCAGCCTCTTCTAAAGAAATTTCTTCTCCCTCATCAGTTATTTCGGCAATTTCCGCCTGGTCGCTTAAACCGCCAAACTCGGCAATAATCGCCTCTTTTTCTTCTTCACTATAAGCATAGCGAACGGCACTGCCTTTTTTAATTTGATATAAAGGGGGTTGAGCAATATAAATATAACCTTGTTCAATTAGAGCGGTGAAGTGACGGAAAAATAAAGTTAAGAGTAAGGTCCGGATATGAGCACCGTCAACGTCAGCATCGGTCATAATAATGATGCGATGATAGCGCAGTTTGCTGACATCTAGTTGGTCATCAATATTAGTACCCAGGGCAATTACTAAATTTTTAATTTCATTATTAGCGAGCATTTTATCTAAACGAGCGCGTTCGACATTTAAAATTTTACCGCGTAAGGGTAAAATTGCTTGAAAGCGACGATTGCGTCCTTGTTTAGCGCTACCACCAGCGGAGTCACCCTCAACAATATATAATTCGGATTCTTCGGGTTTACGAGAAGAACAGTCGGCTAGCTTGCCAGGCAGAGTGGTTCCCTCGAGAGCCCCTTTACGTAAAATAGTGGCTCGAGCGGTGCGAGCGGCCAGTCTGGCCTGAGCGGAGAGCAAACATTTACCAATAATCGCCTCACCTTCCTTGGGATGTTCTTCTAAAAAAGTATTAAAATATTCGCCCATGACTTGTTCAACATAACCTTTGATTTCCGCATTACCTAGCTTGCCCTTAGTTTGACCTTCAAATTGAGGATCAGTTAATTTGACGCTGATAATCGCTGTTAAACCTTCGCGGACATCTTCACCACTTAAGTTTTCATCTTTTTCTTTGATTAAATTATGACTGCGGGCATAGTTGTTTAAAGTTCGAGTGAGAGCAGTTTTAAAACCGATTAAATGAGTGCCGCCTTCCGGATTATGAATATTGTTAGCAAAAGATAGGACGGTTTCGTTGTATTCATCATTATATTGCAAAGCAATTTCGACTCGCGAATCTTTAATTTCTCGGTCAATATAAAAGATGGTGTCGTTTTTGACATTTTTATTACGATGTAAGGACTTGATATATGATTTAATACCTCCTTCAAAATGAAAACGATAAGCTTTGGGGCGATGGCCTGGCCGTTTGTCGTAGACGTTAATAGTGATTCCTTTAGTGAGGTAAGCTTGTTGACGGAGGCGATCTAAAATTTTTCCCCAATTAAATTCTAGTTCGGTAAAAATAGTAGTGTCAGGCTCAAAAATAATAGTGGTTCCGGTTTTGGTGGTGGGACCAACTACCTTAGTTGCTTTGACGGGTTGGCCAATTTTAAATTCTTGCATCCACATTTTTCCATCGCGATGAACTTCGGCTCTCAAGTATTGGCTTAGAGCATTAACAACGGAAACACCGACGCCGTGCAGACCGCCGGACACTTTATAACCGCCACCGCCAAACTTACCACCAGCGTGGAGTTTGGTTAAAACGGTTTCTAGAGCGGAGACGCCAGTAATTTTATGTTTTTCTACCGGGATTCCCCGACCATCATCATCTACTTGAACTTGGCCGTTAGCTAAGAGGGTCACGGATACTTCAGTGGCATAACCAGCCATCGCTTCATCAATCGAGTTATCAACCACTTCCCAAATTAAGTGATGGAGACCAGCAGCCGAGGTGGAGCCAATATACATTCCTGGTCGTTTGCGCACTGGATCTAAACCCTCGAGAACGGTAATCGAGTCAGCACCATAGCTACTGCTTGTTTTTTTCTCATCTTTAGTCATAATCTAAAATAAAAAATTCCCTAAAATTATGGGCATTTTTTCTCAGCTAAAAGTTTATTATCTGTCTTTATTTTAGCATAAAAAAATAACTTTGACAATCTTTAAGTCCAGCGTTAAAAGCTTAATTTTTTAGCTAATATTAAGTAAGCTATTTAATTAATTTGGCTTTTGTGTTATGATAATTAAGAATAAAATTTATTTCTAAATTCTTATGAAAATTTTAGTAACTGGCGGCGCTGGCTTCATTGGTTCTAGTCTAGTTGACCGCTTAATTTTAGAAAATCATCAGGTGGTAATTATTGATGATTTATCTTCGGGCAAAGAGGATTATCTTAATCCCCAGGCTAAATTTTATCAACTGGATATTGCTAGCCCGGAGATATTTCAAGTTTTTGCGACGGAAAAATTTGATCTGGTCTACCATTTAGCGGCCCAAATTGATGTCCGGCGTTCAGTTAGCGACCCGATTTTTGATAATCAGGTGAATGTTTTGGGGGGCTTAAATATTTTACAAGCCTGTCATCAGCATCAAGTGAAGAAAATTATTTTTTCTTCGACGGGAGGAGCGATTTATGGCGAAGCGGAAGAAATCCCGACCACGGAATATGCGCCGACTTATCCGGTCTCGCCTTACGGCATTCATAAATTAACTTTTGAAAAATACTTGGCTTATTATTATCAGGAGCACGGTTTAAATTATGCGATTTTACGCTTTGCTAATGTTTATGGACCGCGACAGTTTAAGGGTGGGGAAGCGGGGGTGATTGCGATTTTTACTGATCAGGCGGTAGCCGACAAGGAGTGTACAATTTTTGGTGATGGTGAGCAAACTCGTGACTTTGTTTATGTGGATGACGTGGTGGCGGCTTTAGTAAAACCTTTAAGTATTGACTGTCGAGGAGAAATTAATGTGGGGACTGGTCAGGAATCTACCCTATGGCAAGTGGTAGCGGCACTGGAAGCGGCCCTGGGCAGAAAAGTGTCCACTCAGTTGGCTCCAGCTAAGCCGGGTGAGCAAAGACGGAGTGTTTTAAGCATTAAGCGAGCCAATGAGGTATTTAATTGGCAACCGCAAGTTGACCTGATGACAGGTGTGAAGCAAACGGTTGCCTGGGCCAAGCAAGTTCATCATTTGTAATTTTTATTTTATTTTTATGGGAAATTTTTTTATTGCTAACTGGAAAATGCAACTTAGTCCTCATCAGGCCTTAGTTAAATTAAAAACTTTAGCCACTACTTGGCCACTTACTAAAACTAGCTCCCAAGTGGTTATTTGTCCGGATTTTTTAAGTTTAGCGGCGGCTGAGCCAATTTTAAAAAACTTAACTGGACGTGGTTTTAAATTGGGTGCTCAAAATTGTGGCTCAGCGGGGCGGGGGGCTTTAACCGGTGAAGTATCTCCGGTTGATCTGAAACGCTTAGGTATTAGTTATGTTATTTTAGGTCATAGTGAGCGTCGGGCTTTAGGAGAAACGGAACAAATAATTGCTCAGAAAATTATTAGCGCTGGGCGTCAGGGTTTGCGCCCGATTGTCTGTCTTGGAGAAAATGAGGCCCAGTTTAAGGCCAAAAAAACCGCCACTATTTTACGTGGGCAAATGGCCGCTCTGTTTAAGAACATCCCGCCCGCCATTCTCGCCAAAATTATTATTGCCTATGAACCGATTTGGGCGATTGGGAGTGGTAATTTTTGTCCACCGGAGTTAGCGACTAAACAGCACCACTTGATTAAAAGTTATTTATCTTCTAAATTTAAAGTTAATCTCCCGGTTCTTTACGGAGGGAGCGTTAAAGCTAGTAATGCCGCTCAATTTTTAGCCCAAGCTAATATTGATGGTTTGTTGGTTGGTGGGGCCTCACTGCGCTTAAATGAATTTAAGAAAATTTGTCAGTTAAATTAATTTTTATGTCAGTTTGGATTTCGCTTAGTCTAATTATTGTGTGTGTAATTATTGTGATTTTTATTATTCTAAAGAAATTTCCTGCTTTAGCGATTTTAGACGTGGAACGTATTCCTGGCAATAAAGAGGCGAAGTTTAAAGAGCAAATTATTCGGCAACGCCTAGAGCGTGATTTATCACGGGTGAGCGTCATGATTGCAAAAATCTGGTACTCAGTCGGTCGGTTTTTAGCCAATTTTTTAGGCAGTCGTTATCAACGCTTAAAAAACTTAAAAGATGAATATCGTCGCCAGAAAAAAGTTAGCTTAGTTGATCGTCAAGAAAAAATGGCTGAACTGTTAGCGATCGCTAAACAGGCGATTAAAGATGAGGACTGGCCTTTAGCCGAGAGTCAACTGATTGAAATTATTGCTCTTGATCAAAAAAATTTAGGAGCTTTCTTGGAGCTAGCTGATGTTTATTATCAAATGCGTAAATTTACGGAAGCACGGGCGACCTGGGAGCACAGTTTAAAGCTTTATCACCAGCTGAAAAAAAATGAGGAATTAACCAGTGAGGCCAGTGAACAAGAGATTTTATTTTCTCTGGCCGACACTTGTCGTCAACTGGAAGACTTAGATTCAGCGATTAATTATATTAATGATGCTCTTGATGTTGAGCCAAATAATCCTCGTTTTCTTGATTTAATTTTTGATTTAAGTATAATGAGAAAAGATAAAAAAGGTGCGACTGATTATTTCGCTCGTTTATCAGAAGTTAATCCGGAAAATCAAAAATTAGTGGAACTGAAAAAATTGCTTGATGATTTAGAGGAAGATGAGACTAATACTAAATTATTAGAGACTGCAGCTGATAAGGAGTCAAATGATTCAACTGACAAGGAGTTAAAGTCTCCTATTTCCAAAAATTAGGCCGTTGTAGCTCAGTTGGTAGAG
>CAYOTM010000001.1:0-1267 GCA_964406935.1 uncultured Gammaproteobacteria bacterium | reverse complement strand
TCTCCATGGTAAGGAGAAGGTCCGCGGTTCAAGCCCGCGCAACGGCTCAGAAGAAAAAAAGACAGGCTTAAAGGCCTGTTTTTTGGTTGCTTTAAGAAAAGCTTAAAAAATGTTAAAATATGATTAGCTTTTAAACTAAATTTAATTAAATGTTTAGAGACAAACAACGAAAACGGGAAGTGCTTCTTGGATTTTTAATGTTTTCTACTGGTAGTTTGGTGTTTTGGTGGTTGATTTCTAAAAACACCAATCCGGAATTAGAATTTTTAAAGGCCGCCTATTTTATTGGCCTCCTCGCTATTTCTGCTTTTCTTATTTTAGAAAAAATAGCGGCTAAATTTAAAACTAAAACCAAGACGATTGATAAAGTAAAATTAGCTCTCTTATTTTTTCTCTTAGTGCTGGCTGTTTATTTTGCCAGTATTTTTATTTTGGAGAGGTTTTAATAACTTAACACTACTTTTATGCCAAACTTTTTAAAAAATCTATTTACCGCCCCAGCAATCACTAATGACGCTAACCCTCAAGAGCCTAATGCTAAAAAACCAAAACCGTTTTTATTAATAGTCGCCCTCCGAGCGTTTATGTTTATTATTTTTATCGTTGCTTCGCTTATAATCATTTCCAATTGGTTAGATGATGATTATTATGATGATGATTATAAAACGGCCACCGGTGATAAGTGTAACGTTTTGGGCGTCTCTATTGTAGGCGATATCGTGACTTTTAAATCCAGTGAAGATGCCTGGGAAACTTCCTCAGACGATATTCTAATTGATCTTTATTATGAAAGCGAAGATCAAGACACCAAAGCGATTCTTATTGAAATCGATTCTACTGGTGGTTATCCAGTGGCGGCGGAAGAAATTGCTGAGGCGATTAAAAGAACTAATAAACCAACAGTGGCCGTTATCAGAGAATCAGGAAACTCAGCCGCTTATTGGGTGGCCAGCGCCGCTGACATCATCTTTGCTTCTAAAAGTTCTGATTTAGGCAGTATTGGAGTCTCGGGTTCTTATTTAGACTATAGTGAACAAAATACTCGAGAGGGAATTAAATATATTGATCTCAGCTCCGGTAAGTTTAAAAATACTGGTAACCCAGATAAACCTCTGAGTGAGGAAGAAAGAGAGTTATTATTAAGAGATACTAAAATATTACATGAAAATTTTATTGCTGCTGTAGCGGAAAATAGACAGATGGATATTGAGGCGGTCAGACAATTAGCCGATGGCTCAACTATGCTCGGCCAAATGGCCCTAGAAAA